>DAHXOV010000135.1 GCA_027364695.1 bacterium | reverse complement strand
GCACTCAACATGGCATTGGCATATTCAAACACATTGGTGAGTACAAATGCGTATTCCGTGTTCTTTTTTAAAATGTCATTTTCAAATTCCCTTTCTAATCCAAAGCCCTTAGCTACAGCAAACGCCAGCGCTACTAATGGAACAATGGAAAAAAAAGTAAAATAGGTCAATGCCGATGCATGCGTCAAACATTTATCTGCTATAAATCCTCTTCCTGCTAATGTAAATATTCTGATATTTCTCAAAACATGGGCTACTATGGGCTTTTCTTTGTCCAGTCGTACATTCCAAAGTCCTTTCGTAAGAATTTGCCAAATATATCTGATGAAAGCAATCATAATTTTGATTTAATAATTCTGGTACAAAGTTTCAAAAAATGTTTTACTTATCTGCTTAATTTTTTCAGAAGAAACATTAAAGTTATTATACATTACACTCACTGCCAATACCTTACCTGATTTTACTTTCAAATAACCGGCATAAGTTCGCACTCTTTCAATGTACCCGGTCTTGCACATTAAATGTCCTTTTAATGGTGCTGTATCTGAAAATTTTTTCATTGTTCCGCTCTCTCCTGCAACAGGTAAAATAGTAAAAGCCCATTCTTTATTTTTAATATAAAACTTACTCAACAGTGCTGTTAAAACATCTGCCGATATTCCATTTAATCTTGATAATCCACAAGCATCATCTATATTTATTTCTTTATCATTGATAGCATACTGTTTCAAATAACTGATAATTTCTTTTTTTCCCTTGTCATAATTTCCCTTACCCAAAGCCCACATAATGGCTTCTGCAAATAAATTGATACTGTGTAAATTGGTCAGGCTTACTACTTCTGATAAAGGTACAGAATAAATGTCTCCTAAAAAATAGCTATTAGAATAATTGAAGCTATCCTTATTCAAAATCACGGCTGTTTTATTCTGTAATTCAATATTGTTTAAAAACAATTTATGTATCAAAACATCTGCAAACATTCTCGGAGGATCTGGTAAGGCGCCTTCTATAGAATACTCTTTCTGATGAGCTGGTAGGCTCCCTTCTATTCTCTTTTGATAACCTATTGGATCTCCATAAATATAAGCATTGTCACCTCCTGCTTGTGCTACTACTTCATTCTTTGTTATTTCAATCAAAGGCGGCTTGGTGTACTGGGGAATGATCTTTAAAATTTTAACTGTATCTCCACTATTCGCAGATTGAAAATAAATATGAAACTCATTATCATAAATATTGACAGGATATGGAATAGCAGAATAATAATTATTGACATCTTCCCATACCCAGTGGTCATTTATTTTTGGATGAAAGTAAGAATTATCTACTATCAGTTTTCCACTTATTTTTTCAATACCTTTTTTCTTTAATACATCACAAATATCTTGTAAAACAGAACTTTTGAAAAATCTGGATTCTATTGTAGGATCACCGTATCCTTTAATTATTACATCTCCTTCTAAATTTTTATTCTTAATTTCCCCTCTGATATAAACAGCTGTCTTAAACCGAAAATCCTTACCTAATTTTTCTAATCCAATAAAGCTAATTAATAATTTAAATGTACTGGCTGGAACGAATTGCCAATGACTATTTTTTTCATAAATAATTTCTTGCGAATTTACCTCCTTTACAGAAATTCCAATGAAGGAAGATGCTAAGGCTTTTAACTGAAAAATAGCCTCATACTGTACCGCTTGCTGCGCTTGTGCCAAAAAATAAAGCCCATATAAAATTGTTAAAAATTGTCTCATTTCTTTAAAGAAGCAAATCTCGTCAAAATTTTTGTATATTTATGCACTTTTTAGACAATCACTTTTTAATTTTATTTTATATGGTAAAAATGAAAAATAATAAAACCAAATCAAAGCCTCCAAAAGCACCAAAGAAAAAACAGCAAAAAAGTACCATAAGTAAAACAAAGAGCAATAAAAAATCAGCCTCAAAAAATAAACCAAAAGTTTCTCTTTCTAAAAAGAAAAAACTGCCTGCTCCAAAAAAAAAGAAAAACAAAAAAGAACATCAATCAACTTCTACAAAGAAAACAAACATTAAAAAAACAGAAAAGAAATATAAAGAGAAAAAAAAGAAATTGAACCCCGCTTCTATACCAAAATCCACTACCCCACAAAAATATCTTGTGAAACTTAAAATTGACTCAAAAACAATTATATTTGTAAAAGATGAGAAATCATTAAAAAAATGGAAGTCCAAGTACCCCAATGCTGAAGAAATTCTTTAGCAATTATTTTTTATTGAATTAAGCAAAAACATCCCAGCCATTGAGCGTTTTTTTTACTTTTATTGATAGTAATATCAACTGATTTTCTTAATACAACTTTATAAAGAAACAAGGACATATAAATATATGCCCTTGCTTTAATTATTCTCCGGTTATGTATTCTCTCTCTATTATTCTATTCTATTATTGCGATTCAGAATCAGGTATTTCCTCAGAATTTTCTTCTCCCTCAATTTTTGGTTTTACTTTCGGCACTTCTTTTTTAGGAGCATTAGGATCTACAAAATCCCAGCTAAGGATTCTAAATACCACTCTTCTATTTTTTTCATGCAATGCTTCTTGCTCTTCCTTTGTTTTAGCGGACTTAATCACATCATCTTTAATGAGTAATTTTCTCTTACCATAACCTTTTGCCTGTAATCTTGCCGGATTGATTTTCTTTTCATTGATTAAATAATCTACTACTGACTGAGCTCTGTCTTGAGATAATTTATCATTCTTTTTATCACTGCCGCGGCTATCAGTATGTGCCTGTATTTCAATGATGATACTTGGATTATCTACCAGCAAT
>DAHXOV010000090.1 GCA_027364695.1 bacterium | reverse complement strand
GGTATGGACCCTGAATACAGTGTGATGGGAAGAGTAGCAAGAAAAATATGGGCAAAAGCCCTGAAATATAAATATGCTGCGAATGACCGCTCCCAAATGCTCAAATATCATATTCAAACCTCAGGCAGATCTCTTCACGCTCAAGAAATTGACTTTAATGATATTCGCACAACTTTACAGGCACTATACGCCATTTATGATAACTGCAATAGCTTACACACCAATGCTTATGATGAAGCAATTACTACTCCCACAGAGGAATCGGTTCGCAGAGCAGTGGCCATTCAATTGATTGTCAATAAAGAACTGGGATTAGCAATGAATGAAAACCCATTGCAAGGCGCTTTTATCATTGAGGAATTAACTAATTTAGTAGAAGAAGCAGTATTATCAGAATTTGATAGAATAACAGAAAGGGGCGGAGTACTTGGTGCGATGGAAACGATGTATCAAAGAAACAAAATACAAGAAGAAAGTTTATATTATGAAACATTAAAACACACAGGACAATTACCTATCATAGGTGTCAATACATTTTTAAGTTCAAAGGGTTCGCCTACCATTATTCCAAAAGAAGTCATTAGAAGTACCACAGAAGAAAAAGAACAACAAATCAATACGGTAAAAAATGTACAGGCTTTTTATGCAGATATTGCTCCCCAAAAAATAAAAGAATTACAACAAGCCGCCATACAGAGTACCAATATCTTTGAACAACTTATGGAAGCAAGTAAGTACTGCACCTTAGGTCAAATTACCAACGCTCTCTTTGAAGTAGGTGGACAGTATAGAAGAAATATGTAATAAAACAACCAACAATGTTTACAAAAACAAAAGACGGGCTAAATATCTACTACGAAGTTAAAGGAAATACCAAAGCAAAAGAGACCATTGTATTCCTCAATGGATTATCACAAGCCACAATATCTTGGTATTTTATGTTACCTTGCTTTGAAGAAAGGTACCGCCTTATTCTTATGGACTTTATTTTTCAAGGGCAAAGTGATAAAACAGGAGAATGGAGAACATTTGACCAGCACGCAGAGGATGTACTTCAAGTGCTTCATGCCACCAACACCCGACAGGCAATTGTAATAGGCCTTTCTTATGGAAGCATAGTAGCACAACATTTGGCGGTGAATCATGCTAAATATGTCTCAAAACTCATATTAATATCTACCTTTGCTCACAAAACACCTTATCTTGAAGTAATAGAATATGCGTGGTGGAATGCGCTAGAAGCAGGCGGCTATCCCCTTATGTTTGACGTGATGTTACCCAATGTGCTCAGCGAAGAGTATTTTAAAAACCCCCTTATACCTATAGATAAATTAAGGCAATTACGACAAGAAAGCAATCAAAATAAAGAGGCTTTATTCAAACTGATGACTGCGACCAAAGAACGATCCGACTATAGGCAAGAATTGAAGAAAATAAAAGCTCCTACATTGATTATACACGGAGAGCGAGATACTTTGATAACATTACCTATGGGCATAGAAGTAGCCAACCATATTCCTGATGCAATATTTAAAGTTATACCTCAAGCGGGGCATACTCTAAACATGGAAAAAATCAGTGAAGTGTGCACAGAAATATGGAAGTTTTTGAATTCATTCTTATAATTACAACTTATTATACTTAAAGCATAAGTATTAAATTATCCAAGAGTACATAGAAAAGAATCAAGTTACTATTACAATAAATTTTCATAGAAAAACTTTATCAGGTTATCTGTACAAAACAAACAACAAGTATTTTGATTTTTAAAATCTCAATTATTACATTAGCCCCCTTAAATATTTTTATGCCACAATATATCGCAGAAATAGATGTAATGCCTCACAAGGCACTGCTTGACCCACAAGGAAAAGCCGTGCTCATGGGATTAAAAAATTTATCCATTCAATCTGTAGAAGACATAAGGGTAGGAAAACATATTCAACTTATTATCCACGCTCAGAATGAAGAAGCAGCATTTAGCATAGCAGAAACAGCATGTAAAAATTTATTACATAATCCTGTTATGGAAACATATCAAATTAAAATACATCACAAATAATCAAATAATAATTAAAAACAAAAAACACTATGAGTTACCTATTTACATCAGAATCGGTATCAGAAGGACATCCAGATAAAGTAGCAGACCAAATATCCGATGCTATTATAGATCATTTTCTTGCCCTTGATCCACAATCTAAAGTTGCCTGCGAAACACTTGTAACCACAGGACAAGTGGTCATTGCAGGAGAAGTCAAATCATTCGCCTACCTTGATATACAGAAGATTGTTCGTTCTGTAATAAATAAAATAGGTTACAACAGGTCTGAATACATGTTTGATGCTAATTCCTGCGGTATATTTTCTGCCATACACGAACAGTCGGCAGACATCAATAGAGGCGTAGATAGAAAAAACCCATGGCAGCAAGGAGCCGGCGATCAAGGCATGATGTTTGGCTATGCTACCAATGAAACAGACGATTTTATGCCATTGACATTAGACCTATCTCACAAACTGCTTTATGAACTGTCTCAAATAAGAAAAGAAGGCAAGCAAATGAAATACCTTCGTCCCGATGCAAAATCACAGGTAACACTTGAATATGGAGATGATAGAAAACCTAAATCTATCAAAACAATTGTTATTTCTACACAACATGACGAATTTGATACAGATGCCAAAATGCAAAAACGCATTTACGATGATATTCAAAAAATACTCGTTTCAAGAATATTAAAAAAATATCCCCAGTACAAATCTGTTTTTAACAGCAAAATTCAATATCTCATCAACCCTACAGGAAAATTTGTCATTGGCGGACCACACGGAGATACAGGACTTACGGGTAGAAAAATTATAGTGGACACTTATGGAGGAAAAGGGGCACACGGTGGAGGTGCCTTTTCAGGAAAAGATCCATCAAAAGTAGATAGAAGCGCTGCTTATGCCACAAGACATATCGCAAAAAACTTAGTTGCTGCCGGTGTTGCCGATGAAATTCTGGTGCAAGTATCTTATGCTATAGGTGTGGTAGAACCCGTGGGCTTGTATGTCAATACTTACGATACTGTCAAAGTTAATATGCCCGACTGGAAAATAGCAGAAATAGTGAAAGAAATATTTGACCTTAGACCTTATGCCATTGAACAAACTTACAAATTAAGAAACCCAATGTATAGTGAAACCGCCGCTTATGGGCACATGGGCAAAAAAAATGAAATAGTAGAAAAAACATTTGAAGCATCAGATGGCACAAAAGTTAAAAAGAAAGTAGAACTTTTTACATGGGAAAAATTAGACAGAGTAAAAGATATTAAAAAGGCGTTTAAGATAAAATAATTTTTTCTCCGTGTATTATAACAAAAGAAATTTGCCTCTGCTTTATTAAAATTTTACTACCACCCTTTCTTTTTATTTATTAGCTAGTTGTCAATACGAATGCCTTTAGACGCAAACTATTGCTGTACAACTTATACCCTGTTTCAACATACAATAAAGTGAACCTATGATCAAAATTTTATTTTTATCAAACATATTTTTAATGTTTATATTTGCCAAAAAAATTCTATGAGAAATTTTTTATTTATTTGTTTTTATGTGCTTTCGGTCTATACCTTTTCACAATCAGATACTGTAAAAATCGCGGCTACACTTACGCCCGAGCAAATAGCTCAGAATGACTACAATTCAGGTCTGAATTACCTTAATAGCAACAATCCCAATATGGCTATTCAGCTATTTACACAAGCACTTCAGAATATGCCTAATTTCGAAAAAGCATTCTATAACCGCGCACTGGCATACATTCAACTAAAAAATTATATAGAAGCATTAAAGGATATTAGCCAAGCTATTGTATTGAAAGCATCTGATGAATACTACTTTACTAAATCTTTGATTTTTTTTCATCAAAATCAAAAAG
>DAHXOV010000077.1 GCA_027364695.1 bacterium | reverse complement strand
TCTTAACACAGTAAAAAGAATTAAAGTAAGTTGTAACAGGCGCGATTAATATTGTTCAAAGAAATGTTCTTCTATATCAAAAGTGGAATTGGAACTAATTTTATGATAGTTATTATTGAGCCATTCGTCGGCTACTTTTCTGCCTTCTTCTTTAAGTTTTTTAAGGAATTGGTAAGAAGTGTTGAGTTTGCTGCTGTATCCCAATTTATTTAGTGTATTATAACCTGATATGACATGAATAAATATTTCACGGTTAAACTTTCCATCGGGTTTAATGATGCCGTTTCTGATAAGTTCATTTCGGTAGTGAATAAATTTCATTTCATTAATTAAACTGCTATTAAAGGATATTTCGTTTACCCTATCATATATATCTTTTGCTGTAACAGGTATGTGAGGGATGTTGATGGAATTGATTTTGATGAGAACGATGTCTTGAGATGTCGTATTATTGATCATTGGAGATAGCGGTGGGTTTCCCATATACCCTCCATCCCAATAATATTCATCGCCTATTTTTACTGCCTGAAATAAAAATGGTAAACAGGAGGAGGCCAGTACTGCATCTACGGTAATTTCTTTATTGGTAAATATTTTTGCTCTGTTGGTTTTCACATTGGTAGCGCATATAAAAAGTTTCTTTTTGCTATACTTATGTAACTCTTCAAAATCCACAAGTTCATTTAGGATATTTGTCAATGGGTTGTAATTAAAGGGATTTAGTGTATAAGGGGAAACGTACTGCATGAGCATATTGAAAAACATATAGCCAGGGGAATTGTATATATCTCCTTTACTTAAAAAAGCATCTATGGGAGATGGCTTGAACCAAATACTGCCATTCAAAGCCGTTTTTTCCCATAGTTGGTTGAGTAATTCTTTGGCTTTTTGGGCACCGCCAATATGAAGTCCATAGGCGCAAACTACAGTGTTGATAGCTCCTGCGCTAGTACCTGATATGGCTTCTACTTCCAGTTCATCCACTTCCAGTAGTCGGTCTAAAACACCCCATGTAAATGCCCCATGAGCGCCACCTCCTTGTAGTGCCAGTGTTATTTTTTTGGTTTCTTTATTGGCTGCCATAGTATCAATTATTCAATTTGTAATTTGGCTCAAATAAAAGAATGAAAAGTGAATCTTTCAATATCTTTTTAGACGAAAGAATGAATTTATCATACTAAATTTAGATGAAGGATAAATTAATTCAATATTGTACTTAAAGTAAATTTTATTTACATTTGTGTCATTCCTATTACGAGTACATCATCTATTTGATCATAGTTTCCTTTCCATTGTTTGAACTGGTTTTCAAGAATTTCTTTTTGTTTATCGGGTGGTTCCATGTGTATTTTTTGCAGGTGGGAGATCAATTTTTTCATCATCATTTTTTTTCCTTTTTCACCGCCAAACTGGTCAGCATATCCATCGGAAAAGAGGTAGATGCTATCGCCTTTTTGAAGTTGAATATTATACAGGGTGTATGTTCTGTCAGTATCCATCTGTACGCCTCCTATGGGAGATTTATCTCCTTCTAATTTTTCTGTTTCTCCATTTGATCTGACGATGATTAGTGGACGGTATGCGCCTGCATATTGTATTTGTCCGTTCTTTTGAAAATGCACAATAGATGCATCCATTCCATCGTTGGTTTGTACTTCGCCTTGTCCTTGTTTAAGTGCTGATTGTACGCCTTTGTTCATTTCACTAAGAATGCGTTCTGGGGCGGTGATATTTTTTTCAATAACAATTTGATTTAATAAATTATTTCCTATCATACTCATTAGTGCTCCTGGTACGCCGTGTCCTGTGCAATCTACTGCTGCTATTACAATAGATTTATTTTTATTTTCTTTTTTATCTGACATTTCGTACACCCAGTAAAAATCACCGCTTACAATATCCTTTGGCAAGTATAGGATAAAGGCATTTGGTACTACTTTCTGAACATATTTATGGGTGGGGAGAATGGCTTGTTGTATTCGTTTGGCGTATTCTATGCTACTTAATATTTCGTTATTTTTTGTGGATAATTCTCTTGTTCTCTCTTTTACTTTTTGTTCAAGTTCTTTGTTTCTTTGCTTCATCTGATAAGTGCGGTATTGATTAAATCCAAAAATACCTCCAAAAAGTAACACTGATGAGGTAATGATAAACCATGGTGTTTTCCAGAAAGGTGGGATGACTTTGATATAAATATAGTGTGGTTCTGTGTTCCACTCGCCGTCTTGATTTGTAGCTAATACTTGCAATTGATATGTACCGCCTGGCAATCCTGTATATGATATGTAGCGTACCTCTGTTGGCTCTGAATACTCATCGTCATATCCTACTAGTCTGTATTTGTAAAAAATTTTTGATGAAGATAATGGATTGATAGCCGTAAGTTCTATTTGAAAATTGTTTTGTCTCCAATCTAATTCAAAATATTTTTTCAAAAAAATACTAGTATCAAGCATATAATCTTTTCCATTTTTTTTAAAGGAGCTGATGTAAACGGGTATAGGATGAAAAGAAGATTTTATTGATAATGGATTCAATATATCAATACCACTTACTCCTCCATATATGAGATAGCCGTTTGATAATACATGATAAGCATTTTGATTATATTCATAATTCATTAATCCGTCAACAGTAGTATAATTATAAAACAATTTTAAATGCGGGTTAGAAAGTCGGGATAAAACCATTTTGGTGATTCCTTTAATGGTACTCATCCATAAGTTATTTTTTCTATCTTTTGTTACGGATAAAATGCCGGAACTATATATCCCATGGCTTTCAAAGAAGAATTTTGACTTTGACAGTTTTTTATCATATAAGGTAAGTCCATTGTCGGTAGCAATGTATAGGTAATTGCTATCTTCTTCTATACAATATGCTGTATTGTTAGACAGAAGTTTTTTCTCGGTATTGAGGTGCAAAAGCGTTTCTCCTTTTTTGTTGATCTTGAATACTCCATTGTCTGATGTAGCAATCCAGTAATAGTCATCTGCTTTTTTAATAAAGTTAATGGAATAGTTTTGAAACAAATTCATTTTAAGCCATTTTTCTGTTTTGGTGTTATATTTATAGAGTCCTTCACCTAATGTGCCGCACCATAGAGTATCACTGTTATCTAAAAGCAATGATAAAATATCTCTGACATTAGGGTTAGTTTTTATACTAATGCGTTTTTTTTTCTTTAAATCTAACGATACTAAGTACTGCCCCCATGTGCCTATGAAATACTTGTCTTTTTCATTAGATGGCGATAAACATAATGCATAGACATTTTTTAGTAGATCACTAAAATCATTCTCAATTCTGCGATGAATCATATTATACAAAAACAATTTACTATCTCCGCCTATTAAAATTTTATCAGGCGTATATTCATAAATTACAAAGGTATTATTATATTGATTATTGATATAATGAGGTATAGGGTTGATAATTTTTTTTACTGAAAGTGGTATCATATAAACTCCATTCAAATAGCTTGCTAATACCAGATTGTTATCAATATTATACAATTTCTTTATCTGCTCTTTTTCTGTTTGATCCTTGAAATGTATTTGATCCTTAAAATGTAGTGGTTCTATTATTGAAGATACAGGGTCGTATTCTAAAACACCATTTTTATATCCTATGTATATTTTATTTTTTATGCTTACAATACTTATGATTTCATCTACGCCGAACTCTCCTGATAAATTTTTAATTACTATCGGCTCATCTATTTTTTTTAGTGTATGAGCATCCATTCGTATAACGCCATAATTATGAAATGCCACATATATTTTGTTTCCATATTGTATTAGATCTTTTGGGTAGCCGCTGACATGTTCTATTTTTACTGGTTCTTGGATAATAAAATTGACCGTGTCAATCCTTCTAATAGATAAGTTTGGATCGGTGAGTAAAAAACAAGCATTATTAAAAAACAACTTTGTATCTGACGATAACTCATAGTCATTTTTATTTGCCAGCGCATATCTTCTTATTTTCTTATTTTTGAACTGATATTCGTACAATCCTTTTTCGCTCATTATACATAACTTATCAGCCATCACAAAAAAACCAAATACTGCGCTATTTCCTAATTCTTTCTCTATTTCAGGAAACTTAAAAAATCTGTCTTTTATATAATCATAAAATGAAACTCCATTTTCACAACCAACAATCAAATAATTTTTATATTGTTTAATAGAATAAATATTCAAACATCCCACTGAAAAACTGTCATTCAGATTATTCTTTATTTTCTCCACTTCATAACCATCGTACCTGGACAAGCCCAACTGGGTACCTATCCAATAAAAACCATACGAATCTTTAAAAACATCATTCACTGCATTTGTAGGTAATCCATTTTTTGAGTTGATATTAATAACGCTTAATTCCTGAGAAAAACTATTGATACCAAATGCTACAATAATAAAAACAATCCTTACCACATCAAGGGCTTTTATTTTACCAATGGTCTTTTTGCTTGTAAGCCAATTCATTCTATACCAAAAACACATTCATTCATAATAGAAACCACAAATTTACAAGATTTTTTTTAATCATACCTCCCTGCTGAAAGATATCCTTGAACATAATCCTGCACTGCATTCTCTAATGAATAAAGGGTCTCTTTGTATCCTTCTTGCATCAGTTTATTCATCTTTGCTTCTGTGTAGTATTGGTATTTATCTCTTATGTCCAATGGTGTATCTATAAATTCTATATTTTCAGGCATATTCATTGCGATAAAAACAGACTTTGCCAAATCCAAAAATGTCCTTGCCTTACCTGTACCTAAATTATATATCCCTCTTTTTAGCTTATTAGAATATAAAAAATCAATCACTTTGACCACATCTTTCACATATACAAAATCCCTGAGTTGCTCTCCATCTCTAAAGTCTGAACGATGTGAACGAAACAACTTTACCTTTCCTTGTTGTTTAATCTGATGATACGCATGATATACCACAGATGCCATTCTCCCTTTATGATATTCATTAGGACCAAAAACATTAAAAAACTTCAAGCCCGCCCAAAATGGAGGGCATTCTTTTTGTTCTGCTACCCACAAGTCAAATTTATGCTTACTCCATCCGTATGGATTCAATGGCTCTAACAACTTTAACTTGTCCTCATCATCCTCATAACCCTTCTCTCCTGTACCATAGGTAGCTGCCGATGATGCATATATCAACGGAATCTGAAACTGCACACAGATCTCCCACAATGCTTTTGAATAATTCAAATTCAGTTTATCAAAAATCCTTTCATTCAACTCTGTGGTATCTGTCCTTGCTCCTATATGAATCACATACTTCACCAGCCTCCCTTCGTTCTTCAACCAATTCAAAAATTCATCCCTGTGTATCTTCAAAGCAAATTTTTTCCCCTCTAAATTTTTATTTTTATCTTTTCTTGAAAAGTCATCTACCACCACCATATCTTCTCTCCCTCTTTGATTAAAATAAGACAGCACACAACTCCCAATAAAACCTGCTGAACCGGTAACAACAATCATAATTTTTTGCAGCTAATATACCAAATTTCACTCTTCTGCCTTCTCGCCCATCAGTTTGACAAAATACTTTTTTTCTCTCTCTAAATTCAAATATGCATATTGATCCTCCATCTCTTTGCAATAATTCAACATCTGTTGAACAAACTTTTTACTGTGAACAGATGCCTTATCCGCAATTTTATGCTGCATAGCACGAACCAACTTTTCTAAAGCCTCTATCGTTTCCCTTGCACGTTCACTCATTACTACTGACAAAAACTTTTCCATTACATACTTCACTGCCAAATCATTCGGATGAGCCATGTCTTCCTTGTAAAATCTATAATCTCTCAAATCATCATTCACCAATTCATACGCAGGAAAATAATACACGCCGCCCACATCATTCAATAATTTATTGACCAACAAAAACAAAACTGCCTTGCTTAAATGATTATTAAAAACTCCATAGCTCAAATACTTTACAGGCGAAATGGAAAATATAATCCTTAACTTTGAGTTTATACCCCTCAACTTTTCTATTAACTCCTGATACATATTCACCACTTCCTCCACTTCCAATAATCTTTTATTAAAATGATGAGATGGCAATTTATGACAATTCGCTACTACCTCTTTCAGTTCCACATGCTCATATACATAAGCAGAGCCAAATGTAATCAATAAATAATCACACGACTTTATGTACTCATAAGCCAAACGTTGTTGCTCTATAGTTTCTGCTAAAAATTTTTCTTTATTGGAATTAAAAAAATGTGTCTGGTGCAAATATGACCGCCAATATTCACCATCATAAAACAAATATCTTTCATCAAAAATTTTTGAATTATCTAAAATATTTTTTAGACTAGTATAAATACTTACAGGATTAAAAAGTACCCCATTAGGATTGGAAAAAACATTAAAATATCTTTCCTTCAGCCATACAGCAAGGTTTTCTGCAAAACACGAACCCATCAAAAACAACTTATCACTGTGTTCTATCTCAAACGCAAATTTTGAACATTCTATATCCAAATGCCATCTCATACACCTACCTGCTGATTTATTCTGCCTTTATCAAAAAATAAAACACTTCAATATATCAATAATTCATCCATCACTGCCTTTAGCTTATCAGCACTTGGAAGCACCGCTTTCTCAAGCGATTCATTCAGCGGAACAGCTGGTACATCCAATGCTCCTGCTACTTTCACAGGCGCATCCAAATACTCAAAGCATTGCTCAGAAATCTTTCCTGCCAAACTTTGAGCAAAACTATTTGACTTAGGCTCTTCTGTCAAAACAATCACCTTATGGTGCCTTTTACTCTCCTCCAATATCCTCTTCTCATCCAATGGCATCAATGTTCTCAAGTCCATAATACTCACTCTATCCCGCATCTCTTTGGAAGCGCTCTTTGCCCAATAAACTCCCATCCCATAAGTAATTATCAAAACAGATTGCCCTTTTTCTATCTTATCCTCGTCCGCATATTGTACCATGTTCGCTTTTCCAAATGGGATGATATATGCTTCATCCGGTTCAATCGTTTTAGCCTCTTCTGTACCTTTCACCTTACTCCAGTATAAGCCCTTATGTTCCAACATTACACAAGGATTAGGATCATAATATGCTGCCTTTAACAAGCCCTTCAAATCTGCTGCATTACTTGGATATGCAATTTTAATACCTTTAATGTTTGTCAATACACTCTCCACGCTGCTGCTATGATAAGGGCCACCACTACCATAAGCACCAATAGGCACCCGCAATATCATACTCACCGGCCATTTACCATTACTCAAATAATAAGACCTGCTCACCTCTGTAAACAAC
>DAHXOV010000075.1 GCA_027364695.1 bacterium | reverse complement strand
GCCCATTGGATGTTAGCTATTGTTATTCTTGCATTGAGAAAATCCGGACCGGCATTTTCATTCGGTTCGCCTGTATGAATAATTTCAACTGTTTTATTATTGAATGTTTGTAATGGATAGCGATTAAAAAATTTGTACTTCCACACTGTATGTAGAAACTTTTCATTAGGCATATCCTTTTATTTTGTAAATAATAAATCCGACCCATTCATGAATATATTTATACAGCACACTTAAAGCGTCAGGGTGTGGTAAAAAAAGATGATCAAATTCAAATTTTCGAGGACCTGCCAATCTTTCGGTAGGATAAGGTGTAATGTCTTTGAAGCCCTGTTTTTCAAACACTGCAACACTTCTGCGAAGATGATATGCAGAAGTAATGAGTAAATATTTTTTTTTGATATGGAGTGAATCCAAAATTTTCTTTGAGAATACAGCATTTTCGTAAGTATTTTTAGATTCGTTTTCTATGATGATATCTGAGTCAGGAACTTGAATATTTTTGAGATATTGGTATATGTCCGCCGCTTCTTTATCATCTGGATGTAGCACACTTCCTGATCCACCAGTAATGAGTATTTTTTTTATTCTTTTTTTGTGGTATAATTCTATTGCTTTTAATAATCTATCTGCGCTGTTTGTAAATTCAATTCTTTCTAATGTAGGGTCTATTCTTCCAATACCACCAAGCACTATACCTACTTCATAAGTGTATGTATGAGAAGGAATTGAGTATTTTTCCCACCATCTACCTATTTCATCTACTATGAATGAATTGGAACAAAAATATAAGAATACGATTGCTATGATTTGTATTCTATGTTTATGTTTTGAATAAAAAGAAAATATCATTAGTACAAAAAACCAAAATAAAGGCATCAATAAAAAAGTAAATATTTTGGACAAATAAAAAAACATATTGGCTACAAAATTAAGTAATAGAATGATGCAGAGAACAGATAAAGATAAAATTTCAATATTATGTAATGCCTGATAAAATCAATGCGTAATAGGAAAATCCGAATCATTTAGTTTATTTTTATTTTTTCGTTTTCATCTATACGGATCAAATTGTCATCTATCATTTCTCTAATGGCTTGTAGAATATGATCTTTGCTATGTTTTTGAAAAATATTACATATTTCATCTACACTATACTTTTGGGCTTGTTTTATCATTGTTTGTAGAATTTTTTTTTTGATATTTTCTATTGCTTTATATCTTTTGTCGTCTATACAGACATCACATACACCACAAATTGGGCTGTTGATCTCATTAAAATATTGAAGTAGAAATTGTTGTCTGCATTGATATTTTTGTTCAGCGTATTCAATCATTTTGTTCAGCATATCAGTTCTTCTTTCTTTAAGGAAATTATATTTTTTTTCATCTAATTGAAGTTTTGATAAAGGGATTCTATCTTTTAGAAAGCTTATTTTTGGCAATCCTGTGAGCGGTAAATAATCAAGTATTCCATCTTTATGTAGAGATTTTAATTGTTGTTTAATATCATTTTTCTCTTTTTTCAATCGGTAAGCGATTTCATTTTCATTGATAAATACATAATTGCCAAGAATGCCATCATAACTTCTGAGAAGAACTTTTATGATGTCTTCAAATTCAGGGTGTCTGATATAAAAGTCATATAAGTCAATTTTTGAATAATAAATACAGCAC
>DAHXOV010000065.1 GCA_027364695.1 bacterium | reverse complement strand
TTTCAGAAAATCTTTTCTTTGAACAAGTTCTATATTTGCTAATGCTGCTGTGCACATCAGAGGATTAGCAGTAAAACTGTGCCCATGATAAAATGTTTTGGTTTTATCCTCATCTACAAAAGCATTATATACTTTATCGCTTGCGGCGGTAACCCCCAATGGTAAAAAACCAGCTGTGAGCCCTTTTGAAAGACAAATAATATCAGGCTTATTTTTCAATTCATCACAAGCCAATAACTTTCCTGTTTTTCCAAAGCCTGTAAATACCTCATCTGCAATACACAAAACACCATTTTGTTGACATATAGATATTAATTCATCTAAATATTCTGCTTCATACATAATCATACCTGCTGCTCCTTGCACTAAGGGTTCAAAAACAAATGCCGCTACATCTTTTTTATGGATGTGTTTTTTAATTTGTTTTTTTACCTGTTCAAAATTCTTCTCTATAGGTACATCAATAAAATAAGTATCAAATAATTTTTTTTGAAAAGCAAGGTTAAATAGATTTCTTTCTGCAATACTCATTCCTCCAAAAGTATCTCCATGATAAGCATTTCTCAGTGCAATAATTTTATTTTTATGTTTTTGATTTAGATTAAAAAAATACTGTAGTGCCATTTTAATAGCCACCTCTACCGCAGTAGATCCGTTATCAGAATAGAAAATTTTCGGCTTGTTTATAGGAACTATTTTTGCGATGGCTTCTGCCAATTGAATGGCTGGCAAGTGTGTAAGCCCACTGAATATGCAATGCTCCATCAACAAGAGTTGTTGTTTCAATCTTTTAATTATGTAAGGATGTGAGTGCCCGTGTACATTTACCCACCAGCTTCCTATTGCATCTATTATTTTTCTTCCGTCTTCTGTATATAGATACACACCTTTTGCTTTAGTTACCACAATATTTTTTTTCTGATATTTCAAGTGTGTAAATGGGTGCCAAATTAATTTTTTATCCAACAAGGATGCGTTCATAATTTTATTTTCATATTTTTTTTAAATGTTTCATATATCTCCTGAAATGTATAATTTTCAATCGGTTCAAAAAATGGTATTTCAGAAATAATTGGCTGTTCTCCCATACATTTTACAATGACATCTCTCACTTCTGTCTCAAAATTGCCATTCAGCACCATCCCCTTGAACGGAATTTTTTTCTGTTGAATATAATACAAACTCAATAGTGAATGATTGATTGTTCCTAAATAATCAGATACTACTAAAATGCATTCTGCATTCAGATGTATTATCAGGTCTGCGATACAATGCTCACCATTTAAAGGAACCAGTAAGCCGCCTGCACCCTCTATAATTAAATGATTTTCAGCAGGTGGTAAGTGAATGTTGTCTAATGAAATTTCTATCCCCTCTCTTTTTGCTGCCAGGTGAGGAGAAACAGGCATTTTCAACAAATAATTTTCCGGATGTGTACGAATAAAATAGGAAACATAACTCTTCACTTTTTCACTATCCTTATCAGGTGGATATCCTGTCTGAATGGGCTTAAAATAATCTCCCCTGAGATATTCACAAATCAAAGCACTTATCAATGTTTTACCTACACCTGTACCAATAGCTGTTACAAAATATATTTTCTTCATTTATCAAAAATTTTAAGCGTATCTACTAAATGAACAATCTCTTGCTCTGTATTGAAAGAATGTAATGAAATTCTTACTCTTTCTTTATTTTTTGCTACGGTAGGCGGTAAAATTACCTTTGCAAAGATACCTCTGTCTATAATATATTGCTGTAAGTCAGAAAATTCAACGTCTTGAATAGAATAATATTGTATAGGTGAAAAATTTTCCGAAAACATAGGATTTGTCTTTGTATAATCTAAATAGCATTGAATATTTTGATTTAATTTTTTTCGTTCATTTTCAGAGCGATGTATCATTTCATCGTATAAATGTAAAATAAGCTGATAGTGATAGAGAGGTAAAGCAGTGCTAAAAATAAAAGCACGAGAAAAATTAATAAGATATTTTTTTAATACCTCTGACCCTATCACTGCTGCACCGGAAAAACCGAATGCTTTGCCATATCCAATAACTCTTGCAGCGCATTGTGATCCAAATTCTTTCGAATTTAATAACCCTAAATGATCTTTTCCCATTACACCAAAGCTATGCGTTTCATCAACGATTAAAAAAACTTTTTTATTATCTACCATCTCCAAAATACTTACCATATCAGGGCTATCTCCATCCATAGAATATAAGCCTTCTATCACTATATAAATATCTTCAAACTGTTTTTTATTTTTTTCTATCAATGTCTTTAGATGATTGATATCATTATGTTTGAACTTAAAGTATTTGGCAAAACTCAATCTTACCCCATCATAAATAGAGGCGTGCACATTTTCATCTATCAAATATAAATCATTTCTGTCTGCAACAGAGGACAATAATCCCAGGTTTGCCTGATAACCAGATGAAAAAATAACAGATGTCTGTACATGGTGATAAGAAGCAATGGTATGCTCTATTTCCTCCATCCATTTTTTATTCCCACTTATTAACCTTGAACCTGTGCTTCCAGAGAACACCATCTCTTCCTTGTAATTAAACAGAATTTTCTTTATCCTCTCTTCTTTTGAAAAACCCAAATAATCATTACTTGCAAAATCAATTTTATCAGAATAATCCAATAGTTTTCTACGATACGAATCAAAATATTTTTTTTTCCATTTTGCTGAGTACATATTTCCTGCACAAAAATAGAAAATATACATTCAGTAAGCGTAAAGATCAAAATTAAACTTTAATAAATATCTATATTTGCCCGTAAATCGCTTTTCATGCACAAACTCAAGAAATGTTTTTTTGTACTATCTATTTTATTTGTAAGTTTTCATGCATTTACACAAAACAAAAACACATTAGAGAAAAAAAAGAAAAAATTAGAGCGAGAAATTGCTCTGATCAACAGCATGCTAAAAGAGACTTCTGTCAATAAAAAATTATCCATCAGTCAAATTATCATATTAAGAAGGAAATTAGAGATGCGGGAAGATCTTATTTCTACGATTCAACAAGAATTAAATAAAGTCAACGCTGAAATCCATACTACCCAAGAGAACATCAATCATTTGCACGGAGAATTAAAAAAATTAAAAGAAGAATATGCACGAATGATAAAACGAGCTCAGATAAAACAATCTTTTCAAGGATTAGATGACCTGATATTTTTATTTTCTGCGCAGGATTTTTATCAGGCATATCAAAGATTAAAATTTATCCAGGAATATAGTAAATACAGAGAAAAACAAGCCAAAGAAATCATCCAACATCAACAAAAATTACAAGAACAACTCACTATACTACAACAGCAATTGAAAGAAAAAGAGCAATTATTAGAACAAGAAAGTGAAGAAAAACAAGTGCTTGCAGAGGAAAAGCAACAAGAGGAGCAGGAATTACAACAAATACAAAAAAAAGAAAAAGAGTTGCGACGTGAGTTAGAGAAGAAGAAAAAACAAGCACAAGAGTTACAATTGGCTGTCAAAAAAATCATTGAAGAGGAAATCAAAAGAAAGAAAGAAGAAGCAGAAAAATTAGCCAAAATAAAGGTAGAAAAAGAAAAAACTCATACTGTTGAAAAAACCATGGTGCCAATACTTTCCAAGGAAGCGGAATTGGTAGGAAACAATTTTGAAATCAATAAAGGCAAATTACCATGGCCAGTTTCTAAAGGTTTTA
Organism: bacterium; assembly: GCA_027364695.1. Taxonomy (GTDB): domain Bacteria; phylum Bacteroidota; class Bacteroidia; order B-17B0; family Aurantibacillaceae; genus BPGX01. Next base: position 142 of record DAHXOV010000065.1, on the reverse strand, counting down.
TATGTGTTAATTATGGTGAATATGAGCATCCCGCCATTAAAGGGTTCGTAATATTTAATAATGGAATAGAGCTATGCGCACAAGAAGCCGTAAAGGTACAATCCGTGTTCAATGGCGAAGTAACGGGCATAGCACTCTCGCC
>DAHXOV010000026.1 GCA_027364695.1 bacterium | reverse complement strand
GGCTATGTTGTAATAACTCATGCCCAGTTTATACAATAATTCCGCATCATTACCATTCTTTTTTAATGTCTTTTCATATACCTTAATAGCATTGGCATACATCTTTTTTGAATAATACTCATCGCCTTTGTTTGGAACCTGCGAATAAGCCAAACTGGTATCTATCCAGGATATTATAAGCAGTATTATTAATAATATTTTTTTATACATAATAACTCTTTGTTTATTTTAATTCATAAAAATCTTGGGTTAATAACGGTTGTATTTTGCGGCGATCGGATGTCCCATCCTATCATAATCTCATGCGTGCCCCCCAAAGCTTTTCTTATTCCTCCCCCCACATCATAAGAGTATCCAATGCGTAAATTTTTATTTACAATCAATTGTGTTAGCAAGCCTCCTCCATAACCCCCTCTCACAAAAATGCCTAACCACACTCTCTTTTTAATCAAAGTATTGACTGACAAATCTCCCTTCAATCTATCTCCTACTGACTGCTGCAAATAATTCACGTTCAGTAAAAAATTGTCGTTGATAAAAAACGACTTCCCAATGATAAAAAATCCGTGCATCTTCAAATTGTACACAATGCTGGATGTTCCACCAGCTATAGCATAAGTACTATTAATGATACGTGCCTGATTCAAATGTGTAACACTCGCCCCAAAATAAAATGACCTTGTATATACATAAATACCCGCATCTATATCCAATACTGTCTTTTGATAATTATTTAATAAAAGAAAACTATTATCATTAATATCTTTATACTCTGTTTTGTCTAAATTAAATTGATAATTAATAGCCCCTACCCTGGTTCCAAAGGATAGTTTCCACCGAGGCGATATTTTTAGAATATAGGATAATCCTAAATATCCTGCCGTCGTATTTCTTGCACCTATTCTATCATTTAATACCGATGCACCATATCCCAGACGATACTTCTTTATGGGCGCATGCATAGATACATAAGCCGTCTTTGGAGCGCCTGGAAAACTCACCCATTGATTCCTCAACGAGGCAGCTATTGCCATTGCGTCTCTTGTACCTCCATAAGCAGGGTTTATTACATATTGATTAAATAAATACATATTGTATTGCGGGTCCTGTTGTGCGATCGCAAATTGTAATGTGAAACTAAGGATAAGCAATAATACCCTTGGCGCCCAACTCACAGCTGTATCCTTTTTCAAACGCTTTTTTTTAATCAGCAAATTCATTGTTTTTAATTATTATTATTATTGGCGGATCATCTCTATAAATCCTTTTACCATATTTTTACCTTTCCCATACAAATCTATTAAATAGTAATAAGTTCCTGCGGGCACGGTGATAGGATATTTCTTGCTTCCCCATGCATTTTCAACATTGTCGTAACCTATTATCTGGATAATTTCCTGACCCCATCTATTGAAAATATACACCTTATTATCAGGATATTCTTCTATATTTTCTATTGTAAACTGATCGTTTTGTCCATCTCCATTTGGGCTAATGTAAGTAAATACTTTTATCTTACATGGCGCTGATGACGGCGATACAACCATGTTTTGTATCATCACGGTATCTATTGGATTACTCCCATCGTAAGCCACAATCATTACACTATATGTTCCAGGGGATAAATTGCTCAAAATAGCACAATCGTAAGTAGGACATAAAGTTGTATCGCTCCAAAAAATCTGATAATTTAATGACTGTGGGGCAATTCCCGTATATGACTTTTGAATAATAATACTTCCATCATTTTTACCTATACAAGAAACATTATTGACGGTAGAACTGGCTAATGAATTAAACATCCCATAAGCAGGTTGCAAAAAACCCTGAGTGATAACATTTGTTCCATTGGATATGGTACTTATTACAGGCTCTCCTACATTAAAGTATAAGCTTACGCCACCGGTACTTCCAGACCCGCCTGTTGTATTGATAACAAAGGGCTCTATGCTTTGAGCAGGCAACACTATCCTTCCGCTTATCAAGATTAAAAATAAAATTATTCTTCTCATATACTTGTTTTTAATTTTATTCAATGACTATATAATTAAATTTTATATTTGAAACAAATCCAGTTCCAGACACGTTTTTAATTTCTATTTTAAATCCTGTTGACGTTATACTTGGAATAACGTAATCTATAAATTGATCGTCCATTGTAGAAGTACCCATCATAGAAACCACTACAACAGGTGGAACAGCATAAGGCATACTAAAAGAAACAGCAATAGTCATTATTTCCCCTGGATTTATATTTTGTATACTTATCTGTCCTTTATTATCTGTTGAACCAGAAGACAGGACCACACTAAGAGGGACAGTAGAAGTGGATGTTGCAGAAATTGAAGGCATATTGGTACTTGTAAATCTCAAATGCCCGTCTTTGATCATCACATTCCCTTTATTAGAATAAATAGCCCAATTGGCATAACCATCAAGAAAACCATTTCCGTTGGATGATTCAACAAATATACCTATGTTTCTTCCTGTACCAGTACACCAAATGTCTATTCCTCTTTTTTCTCCTGACGGTGTTAAATTAAAATTTGAATAAGTACCCAAACCAACCGATGTTACACTCCCAGTCGTCAGACTATTATTATTGAGATAAATGCCATGTCCAACTCCATTATAATTCATAGTATGAT
>DAHXOV010000018.1 GCA_027364695.1 bacterium | reverse complement strand
GGCTATTACAGCTTACAACACCCTTATCCTGTTTTGTTAGTAGAAAAAGTATATCACAGGAAAGAAGCGGTATGGCCATTTACGGTAGTGGGTAGGCCGCCTCAAGAGGATTCTATCTTTGGCAAAATCATTCACGAGCTTGCCGGATGGGCAGCACAAAAAGAAATATACGGATTACAGGATCTATATGCGGTAGATGAAGCAGGTGTACATCCATTGCTTTTAGCGACAGGTTCAGAAAGATATACACCATATCTGGATCATCCTTCCCCATCTGAAATTATTACCATTGCTCATCACATCATGGGGACAGGGCAGCTTAGCTTATTAAAATATCTCTTCATTACTGCTGAATATGATGAAAAAGTACCTCCCTGTCATCAGGTAGAAAAATTTATCTCATACATATTGGAAAGAGTAGATTTAAAGAGAGATATACATTTTTACACCAATACTCCTCACGACACGCTTGATTATACAGGTACATCGCTCCATACAGGCAGCAAAATGCTCATAGCCGCTTATGGAAAGAGAAAAAGAGAACTCCATACAAACATAGCTTCTGCATTATTAGAACTAAAAACTTTTTTCCGTCCAGCGGTAATATTCCCAGGTGTACTTGTTTTACAAGGCAATCCATTCAAAAACTATGAGTATTCTAAAAGAGAAATACTTGCAATTGAACAAGAAGTAAAGGAAAAAAACATTGATTTATCTGGCTTTCCACTCGTAGTGCTTGTGGACGATACTGCATTTGTGTCTCAACACATCCATAACTGGCTATGGGTTACCTTTACGCGGTCTAATCCTGCAACAGATGTATATGGGTTCAACGAAACAATACTACACCATCATTTTTCTATGGATAATTTAATCATAGATGCCCGTATCAAACCACATCATGCGCCCGTTCTTGAAAAAGATAAAACAATAGAAAAGAAAGTAGATAAACTCTTTAGCAAAGGGGGTGAACTATATGAGTATTTCAAAAATCAATCATAAGCCGCAGAAAAAAAATTAGTGTTAAAACATTTTATACTTACAAAGAGTTTTCTAAACTGTAAATGACCAAAGCATTCAAGAGTTTAGGTAAAATATAAGTAGATTTGGGTGGCATTGTCTGATGATGTAAAGAGACTGTCTTAATAATATCTACAGAAACGGCATGGGTAAAAAAGGCTATTTTATATTCTCCACCATCTACCATTTTTTCCGCTTTTGAGATGCTACATGTATAAGCAGGGAAATAATCAATGAAAGTATTGTTTCTAATATCTTGAACAGCAAAAATACTTTTAAAAATATACTGATATAAAATTTGAGTATCCAAAGCATCATCACTTTCTCTGTACTTGAGCAAATACCGCTTCTTGTTCCAATATAGTCCTATTATATGTGTATCTAAGAGATATTGTTTATCAAATATTTGGCGAACTTCAAAATACTCAGAAACTTTTTCTATAAAATTTTCAGGAATATCAATGTTTTTTAATAGCCGATGAAAAGAATATACCTTCAAATTATCTTCTTGAAAAAATGCGCCTAAAAAATGATGAATACTTTTATTCTTGTCCTGCCATTCTTTTGACAGCAATACTGAAGAAGCAGATCTATGATGTCCATCTCCTATAAAAATATTATTCATCTCGGTAAAAGATTTTTGTATGTTCTTGTTTATCTCTATCTCTGAGCATTTCCATAATATGTGTGTAACATTATCCATCAATACGATTATTTCAGGATTTTGAGCTTGTACTTCTGTAATAATATCTTGAAGCAATTGTTTTTTTTCATAAAAAAATAAGACGGGTTCTCCGTTTATTTTACAGTGTTTTAAATATTCTTTTAATTTTTCTTCTCTCTCACTCAAGGTTTGTTCATGTATTTTTATATTTCCTCTCAAATAATCTTCTACGCTGACAGCAGCAATAATACCATTAAACTCAAAGTCAGGATGTTTTTGTTTGGAGATATAATAAACAGGGGTACGGTCTTGAATAAAATAATCATTTTGTTTTAAATAATTAAACCGCTGATAGATTTTATGAAATCGTTCTAATGAATGCGGAGATGTTTTTTGCCCATCAATAAAATCAGGATAAATTACATTTAAATAAGATAAATTGTTTTCTTGAACTATTTTTTTTACTTCTTGCAGAGTGTAATTATCTGCTGAATAAGTAAGGATTCTATCAGCAAAATTTTTATTAGGAATAATACCTTTGAATGGAAGTACTGTCGCCATTTAAGAGTGTATCTGAAGTTTAGAAAATGCCTGAATGATTTTTTCAGACAACTCAATAGCAATTCGTTCTTGTGCTTCTGATGTAGAGGCGCCTACATGAGGGCTGATAGATACTTTAGCATGTTTCAACAGTTCTACATTGGGGTGAGGTTCATTTTCAAATACATCCAATCCTGCTCCTGCAATCTTTCCATTATTCAGAGCTCCCAATAAATCCCTCTCGTTGATTACACCTCCACGCGATGCGTTAATAATCATTGCCCCATTTTTCATCATTTCTAATTCCCTTTTAGAAATGATCACCCCTCCCGGTACATGTAATGTAATAAAATCACTGTTTTTCAAAACACCTTCTAATGTAGTCGTTTTAATATCTACATTCAATTTTTTATTGACTGATAAAAATTCTATTTCTAACTCAACAGATGTTACATAAGGATCGTATGCCAACACTTGCATTTGTAGCCCTATAGCTATTTTTGCCACCTCCTGTCCTATTCTTCCAAAACCAACAATACCAATGGTTTTATCTTTTAACTCGATACCTGCCGAATATTTTTTTTTCAATTCATTAAATTCTGTATAACCTAAAGCAGGCATTTCTCTATTAGATAAATGAAGATATCTAGACAACGAAAGTAAATGTGCAAACACTAATTCTGCTACAGAATGAGAAGACGCCCCTGGTGTATTGATAACAACGATTCCCTTTTGCTTTGCATATTCTACATCTATGTTGTCCATTCCAACTCCACCACGAGCGATGATTTTTAAATTTTCACAGGCATCTATTAGCTCTTTTTTTACCTTTGTAGCGCTACGAACAACAAGCGCAGTATATTCGTTTTTATTGATAATATCAATTAATTTCTCTTGCGGCACTTTTTGAGTATCTACTATAAAGCCTGCCTTTTCAAGTAATTCTTTGCCTGCTTTATCAATGCCATCGTTGGCTAAAATTTTTTTCATGGTTTATTATTTTTAATTTGCGTGAGGATTGGCTGTTAGTAAGTTAATATCTTTGTAGGGCATTTTAAATGTATCTGCAAGGGATTTATTGGTAAGGATACCATTGTACA
>DAHXOV010000016.1 GCA_027364695.1 bacterium | reverse complement strand
AAATACCAAAGTGTTGTAAAATAATCATTATACCAATACTGAATACAACGATTCTTACAATACTGGTAAATACAGATACAGAACCCGATAATCCTGATACCTTAGAGGTGTATATCCTGATCATCTGTACTAATAATCTTGAAGCAAACAAAGTAAAAGAAAATATAATAACACTCCAATATATTGTTACTAAGATAGATTTCGCATTTGTACTGACAGGAAATTGATGAAGAGAAAGATAGATACCTGCTGCACCAAACCAGAAAATAATCAAATGTTTGAGTGAATGTACTAATATGTCATCAATAACAGAGTCCGTTTTTTGCACTATTGCCTTTAACTTTGTAATAGTAAATTTTTCAACGAACCAACCAATGACAATACTCAATATAATAATAACACATGGAATAAGATACATCTGTATATCTTCAGAAATAATTTCTTTCATTGGCTTTATTTTTAATGCAGAGGCAAAAATACAACAACATACTTTAAATTTCATATATACAGATATAATTTATTTAATTTGCCCCAATATCTTCTGTAATTTATGATAAATCAAAGAAAAAGTTTTTTTGAAGAACTTAAATGGAGAGAACAATTAAACAATTTTACCCCTGGTGTAGAAAACCTTCTGAATAAAGAACAGATAAGCGCGTATATTGGCTTTGACCCTACTGCAGACTCATTACATCTAGGCAGTTTAGCACAAATTATTACGCTCATGCGCTTTCAAAAAGCGGGACATAAACCCATAGCGCTGGTAGGTGGAGCAACAGGAATGATAGGCGATCCCAGCGGAAAAAAAGAAGAAAGAAAATTGCTCAGCGAAGAAGATATACTTAAAAATACCGAAAGCATAAAAAAACAATTGTCCCACTTTTTGGATTTTCAATCTAACAATGCTGCCGAAGCAGTAAATAATATAGATTGGATGAAAGATATGTCTATCATTCACTTTTTGCGAGATATAGGAAAACATTTTTCTATCAATTATATGATGGCAAAAGACGCTGTAACCAACAGATTAGAAGCAGGCATTAGCTTTACAGAATTTACTTATCAATTATTACAAGCATATGATTTTTACTGGTTGTTTCAAAATAAAAATTGTAGCTTGCAAATGGGAGGATCCGACCAGTGGGGAAATATTACAGCAGGTATTGAACTTATTAGAAAAAAAATATCTCAAGAAGCACATGCCATTACAACTAATCTAATTACAAAAACAGATGGCACCAAATTTGGAAAAACAGACAGTGGGAATGTATGGTTAGATAAAAACAAAACATCCCCCTATAAATTTTATCAATTCTGGCTTAACATATCTGATGAAGATGCTAAAAACTACATAAAGATATTTACCTTTTTATCAAAAGAAGAAGTTATTGATATCACAGAAAAACATTTTCAAACACCACACGAAAGATTATTACAAAAAACATTGGCAGAAGAACTAACTACCATGGTTCATAGCAAGCAAGATTACAAAGATGCTGCCAAAACATCGGAAATACTATTCAATGGAAACATGGAAGAACTGGCAAGCCTGCCTCAAAATCTATTCAATGAAATAATGGATGGCGTGCCCGTCTCTTATGTGCCTTACTCAGTCATAGAAAGTGGAATAGACATCGTAGAACTTTTGACTACATATACTCAAATATTCCCCAGCAAAAACGAAGCAAGAAAAACAATCCAATCCAATGCTGTCTCAATCAACAAACAAAAAATGTCAGATATAAAATATACCATTCATTCTCAGCACATTATCAATAATCAATTTATTTTAATTCAAAAAGGCAAGAAAAATTACTACCTTTGCTACATAAAAAAATAAAAAAACTACAATGGCTCTAAAGCAAGTACAATCTATCAAACAGCAAATAAAATTAACCCCACAGCAAATACAACTGTTGAAACTGATACAATTACCCATCACGACATTAGAACAAAAAATTCAGGAAGAATTGGAAATTAATCCTGCACTAGAAACATTAGACGAAACAAACACAGACAATGAAGAAACCGAACTAAATGACCTTAACCAGGAAGAAGATGAAAATAATGCAGACGATGAATATGCAGAAGCCAAAGAAGAAATTGATATTGAAGACTACATGGACGATGAAGAACTGGATTCTTATAAATACGAAGCCCATAACAATGTACCTGAACAAAAGGAATCAGATTTCTTTTCAAACAACATCTCACTTTCATCAGAAGTTGAAAAAAATTTAAGTACTGCCTTGATGGAACAGTTAGAAATGCAAGATTTGAACGATGTACAATATCAAATAGGAGGACACATCATAGGTTGTTTAGATGAAGACGGATATTTAAGGCGGGATTTGCAAAGTATATCTAATGATTTGCTATTTATGTATAATATCAACGCAAACATTGCAGAGATTAGTAAGGTATTAAAAATCATTCAATCATTTGATCCTACTGGCGTGGGAGCAAGAAATATTCAGGAATGTTTGGGCATTCAACTGAATAGAAAAATCATGCAGAACCCAAAAAGCCCACCATTGAATTTAGCTAAAATCGTTATTGAAAAACAGTTTGAAAATTATTCTAAAAAACATTTTGATAAACTCATACATAAATTAAACATTACAGAAGATGAACTAAAACAAGCTGACGAAGAAATCACACACCTTAATCCCCGACCAGGATATTTACAATCATCTCAAAAAGTACAAACCATCGTCCCCGATTTTATCATCCAAATCAATGATGGAAAGCCCGAATTGAGCATTAATAACACACTTATACCCGAACTTATAATAAGCAAGGAGTATATCAATATGCTGAATGAATACAGTAAACAAAAAAACAAAGAACTGAAAGAAGCAAGCAAATTCATTAAAAGTAAAATAGATGAGGCAAAGTGGTTCATCGACGCCTTACAACAAAGAGAAAGAATACTATTAACGGCTATGTATCAAATCATGGAAGCACAAAAGGAATTTTTTATCACTGGAGATAAAAGTAAATTAAAACCACTATTACTAAAAGATATTGCAGAAAAAATAGAGGCTGATATATCTACCGTTTCAAGGATTGTAAACAGTAAATATGTATTAACTTCTTATGGCGCCTTTGCTCTGAAATTTTTCTTCTCTGAATCAATGCAGACTGAGAGCGGAAAAGAAGTAAGCAACAAAGAAATTAAACATTTCATACAGGAAGCCATTCAATACGAAAATAAAAAGACCCCTCTCACCGACGATGAATTATGTGAACTACTGAATCAAAAAGGATACAACATAGCCCGTAGAACAGTGGCTAAATACAGAGAACAACTGGGAATGCCTGTGGCCAGATTAAGGCGAGAAATATAAATGATTGATACTCAAAAAAGTAAAGTAATTTTAATCGCCTTACTATAAAAAAATAACTCTAATTTATGTACCAGATTATTGATGGAAAAAAAGTCGCTAACGAAATACAAGAAAATATAAGACAAGAAGTAAACAAGTTATCACAAGAGAGAAAAAAAATTCCACATATAGCAGCGATATTGGCTGGCAATGACGGTGCTTCAGAAACCTATGTCAATAACAAAATAAAAGCGGCTGAAAAAACAGGATTTCAATCTACACTCATTCGCTTGCACGAGCAGACCACAGAAAAACAATTAATAGAAGAAGTAGAAAAATTAAATCAAAACCAAGATATTGATGGATTTATTGTACAATTACCACTACCAAAACATATCAATGAACAAAAGATCATTGAAACAATTCACCCCTCTAAAGATATTGATGGCTTTCATCCTATCAATCTAGGCAGAATGCTATTAAACCTGCCTTGTTATGTGAGCGCTACACCTTATGGTATTATTGAATTACTGAAATACTATCAAATTGAAACAACAGGAAAACATTGTGTTGTCATAGGCAGAAGTCATATCGTTGGATCGCCAATAAGTATTTTAATGGCAAAAAATAATCCCGTTGGAAATGCTACAGTTACACTCTGTCATAGTAAAACAAAAAATTTAAAGCATTATACACTACAAGCAGACATCCTGATATGTGCCACTGGCAGCCCACATTTCATAACAGCAGAAATGGTAAAATATGAAACAGTAGTAATAGATGTGGGTACTACAAGAATAAAAAGTAAAGAAAGTAAATCAGGTCATAAACTAATAGGAGATGTCAAGTTTGATGAAGTCGCCCCAAAATGCTCTTATATCACACCTGTTCCAGGCGGTGTAGGACCCATGACCATAGCCTCTCTTCTAAAAAACACATTACTGGCAGCTAAGAAAGAAATATATAAATAAAAAAGCCATAAATATTACTATTAAAACACAATTTGAAACAAAAACTTAAACACTAAGAAAAAAGTATTCCTGTCTTAATTAACTTATAATTGAATAAAATTACCAAATATTAACAAAAAATAAGAATGTGTTTGTGAATTTAATTTTGAAGTTTGGTAACGAAAAATTTCCTACCTTCGCAACAAAATTTATGCAATGCCTTTTATTCACACTATTATAGGAAGACAAATTTTAGATTCCCGAGGCAACCCCACAGTAGAAGCAGAGGTATATACCTGTCT
>DAHXOV010000380.1 GCA_027364695.1 bacterium | reverse complement strand
GGAATCTTCCTCCGGGAATAAACTTTCTTTCTCTCATATATCCTAACAATTTTTCTTTTGCCTCAGTTAGTTTTATCTTATTTTCTTTTGATATATTTAGTTTAACACTAAATACACCATTTATAACCCTTTCACAAATTTCTTTCCATGTTTCCTTATTTCCATCCTCTTTCGTCCACGCATAACGTAGGTTCATAATATCTTCTGAAAAACCCATACTCTACTCCTCCTTTAATTCTTTCCAGTATTTATATGTAATTGGTACAACCTCCTTTACTATATTTTCAATTGCAATAGCATAAAGACGCATTTCATGTTGAGAATGAATATGAGTCCGCAATTCTAAAAAGTGCAATAAATTATGCAAATCAACAGTTCCAAAGAAATTTGTATACATAAATTGTGGTAATATCCCTCGTGCTATTTCTCTGGCTACGCCTTTACTTACCATTTCGCTATAAATTTGTAATGAAATTAGGCATTGATTTCTTATTTCTGAATGATATAAAAATGATTCTGTTTCACTCAAAACCTCTTCAGACGACATTTGTTTGTTGTCGTCTTTTTGCAATCTAAATTCTTTTGGAATATAAAATTCAATATTTTCATCAGTGTACCTCCTAGATATTTCATTGAAAGACCAAGTTCTATGTCGCATCCATTGTCTTGCGATAAATAGTGGGGTTTTTATGTTGAAAGTAAAAAGCACATGTTCAAACGGACTTGTGTGTTTGTTTTTTAACAGATATTTTATGAGCCTTTCATCTTTATAATCTAATTCTTTGGAATCTCGATTATAAGAAATCCTAGCGGAATTAACTATGCTTAAATCACTTCCCATAGAATCTACCAACTCTACAAATCCAATATTATCATTTAATATATTTATCAATTATTCCTCCTGTAAATTAAGTCAATAAAAGAGCAGTCGGCACGCCGACCACTCTTTTATTTTTTATAAGATTATGTATATTTCTCAGCAGTCCCAAGATGAATCGAACATCTACCTGTGAGTCCAAAGCCCACCATACTGCCATTATACGACAGGACTATAAAACTGAAGCATTGATAAAATTATTATTTTATTCATTGTTATTCCACTTTTTTAGTAAATCCTTCTCCATTATATGTAACTGGAGGGGCTACAGTTATAACTCTAATATTTTTCATTATTTTGTATGTCCACTTTTAAGGGTTGATGATTCTACAAAAGTGATTTCACCACAGGAACAAAAACATTCCCATATATTATGTCTACCACTTCCACCTTTCTTATATAGTTTTATCACCACTAATTCCCCGAAGGTCATTCCGGATAAGTCAATACCTCGCATGTATAATTTTACTCACTTTCGATAATCATATGTATTTCACAAACTCCGCACATAAGTTTTGCGGTCTTTTTTGCCATTGCGGATTGTAAACAATTCGGACAACAGAACTTCTCACGAGTCTTTTTTCGTTCTTTAGCCTCTTTTGATTCAACAATACTATTCCAATAGAACTTATTTCCACTCAAAAGAAAAGAGGTTGCTACTTTTTCAAATTTACCTCCTTCGATAATATAATGTGACATGCTTTGAGAAACTCTTTTTCCACCGGGTAATCCAGTAGAAGAAGTCATTAAACCAACATCTTCCATCATATTTGCAAATTCCCAGTTATGATAACCTTTTCTTGGAGGGTCTCCAAAATATGCTTGTTGATTATGAACCATTTCATGTACCAAGATTGCTAATATATCTAAGTCAGATTGTTCTTTAAAGTAGTCAGGATTTAAGGCAAGTTCAGAAACTTTTTGAGATGTGTTTTCTCTGTTTTCATACTTTTCATGCCAATAATATCCTCCTGCTTTTCCCTTTCTATGAAGTGTAATTAAACACTCCGGAAGTTTATTATCGAATAACTTTTCATTAAAATATTTATAAGCGTCATCAAGATTCTTATATTGGTCAATTGTGATATTCTTTTTCATGTATTGTCCTTTTTATATGTGTATTGTACAATACAACAATTTTACCACAAGAAATATTATTTGTCAAGTTCTAATATTTTATTTTGTTTCGTGTAGGTAATTACTCTTTTGAAATAATAAGTTCCCACTCCACCCTGTTCTTTCCAAGCCTTGTTTACCCACTTTTTAATTGCATTTCTTTTCCAAATCCAATATTTAGAAAAATCAATTGCAAACTGTTCTCTTCCTTTTGCTTCCACCGTTGCTACATTAACCTCTCTTTGTAGGTCAGTGGTTATCTCATTAGAGTAACCTGAAACATAATCATCAAGTTCTTTATTATATAAGTATACTGGATATGGTGTTCCAAAGATATTATAAAATAAGTCTTTTATTAATACAAATAATTTGTTATACATAACAAAGAGCAAAAAGTTATTTATTTTATTAATAAAAAATATAAGACCTAACTCTATTTTCCTTATGCCTTCATCTATTGCATCTAGTTTCTGCATTCTAAGTAATTCAAACTTCTCAACTTCTTCTTTACTTAGTTCAGTTCCAATTTCTTGTCTTCGAGAAAAAATATCCTTTTCAATTAATTGATTAATTTTTTTCTTTCTATTTTTTGCCCCCAATCTAAAAGGTATCATAATAATTTGTAAGTGGTCGCTAGTTATTTGCATGTTTTATGTTTCTTCCCATTTGTTCAATTTTAATTTAATTATCGCATCATCTATGTTTTTGAATCCAAGTTTTAGAGAAAAGGGATAAGGTGGAAGTAAGGCAGAATCGGCATATCTTTCTTTGTCTTCTTTTAGGTTTTTTAATGTTCTCCCAAATATAGACTTTTTTAATTTATCAACATTTTCAGGATGAGTAATAATAACTTCAAATTTTGTTGCAGGAGGCTTTAATAGATACCAGTTTTCTTTCTTGGTATTTTTGTCTTCTATATACCACAAAATTGGAAAAATTTCCATCACTTTTTGCATAAGTTTTTCCAAAGTTAATGCAGTATCCATATCAATTGTGCTATTAGTTTGCATTTTATTTTTCCCAAACTTCTTCTAAGGTATCAAACATTCCATTTAGAATTTCTTCTTCATCTTCACCCCATTCTTTTTGAAATTCCTCTATGGTTTCTAAAACAAGGTCACTCCAAACCTTATCTAATTTTATTTTTCTAATTCCATATTCTACATATCCAATTTCATTATATAATTTGTCGGCATAATCGTAGGCTTCTATTTTATTGGCAAAAATATTTGCATTGTGGAATCTTTCAAATAATCGAGTAGAAACAGGTTGTTCTCTATAACTTTTTATTTCATGTGACCAGTAAATGTCTTCAGCATTTCCCATCTCCATTACTCTGCATTGGTCACTCAACTCTAAAATTACGATTGTGTTATCCGCCGACATTTTCTTCAGCCTCTTTAATATTTTCTGATTTAGAGTTCATTTTTCCCTTCCAATCAATAATGTATCCATTTTTCGCAAGAAAATCTTCAAACTCAGATTTTGTTCCATTGAAAACAGGATTGTAAATCATATCTATAATATCAGAATTTTTTCCATAAACAGCCCCCAACAATTTTTCATGTTCTAAGAGAATTTTATGTGCATCTTTCGCCATAACGAAAAAGGCAAATGTTGTGTAATATGTTATTTGATTTACAATTTTCTCTCTAATACTCGCCATTTTTTATCAATTCCTTTTCATCAGTATCTATAAAATTAATCATCATACAACTAATTAAACCTTCCCTTTAAAAACAATCCGCCGAGCAGATATAGTTCTCTCTTTGTCTTTTCTATTATAGACTCATTCCCTGACATAAGGGAAAGATACATCCTATAACTC
>DAHXOV010000373.1 GCA_027364695.1 bacterium | reverse complement strand
GTTTCAGGCATACGTCCGTGTTTTCTTCTGTATTAAATACAGGTATGTATCTTGTGTCTCACAAATAGAATAAATTCTTACAAAACCGTTTTAATAAAAATTTTTTAATTATGCAGAAAAATATTACCGAAAGATATTAAGCATTAAAGTTTCATGCCCTAATGTCTTTTACTATCCATTCAATTGTACTATACCCATTATATTCTCGCCTTAATTTTTGCAATAGTATTGATTCTTTCTTCGGCAAGATGATTGGCAGCAAGGTAAGTGGGCAACTTTTGTTGTTTAGCAATCTCAAAGATTTTTGTAGTAGTATCATATATCCTTTCGGCGTGGGTAAGGGCTCTTTCACGGTTGTATCCTTGCAATTCATAATATACATTGATGATACCTCCTGCATTTACTACAAAATCAGGGGCATATAATATCCCTTTCTCTTCTACCATTCTTCCATGAATATCTTCATCTGCCAACTGATTATTCGCCGATCCACAAATGATTTTTACTTTCAACTGTTCTAATGTATTTGAATTTACAGTAGCACCCAAGGCACAAGGCGCATAAATATCTGCATCTGCAGAATATAATTCGCCCTCAGAAAGCACAGTTACTCTATGTTTTTTAGAAACCTCTTTTAATTTTTCACTGTCTATGTCGTAAACAAAAAGCTGGGCATTTTCTTTGGCAAGTAAGTCAATAAGATGTTTTCCCACATTGCCAAGCCCCTGTACTATCACCTTTTTGCCTGATAATGAACTGTTGCCATACACTTCTTTGGAAGATGCTTTTATCCCCATCCATACTCCCATTGCTGTAACAGGTGAGGGGTCTCCACTACCGCCCATACTTTCAGGAAGCCCTGTTACATATTTTGTTTCTGCGTGAATAATTTCCATGTCTTTGCTATTCATAGCAACATCTTCCGCAGTAATATATTTCCCTCCCAAGTTATTGATAAATTTACCATAACTGCGAAGTAAGGCTTCTGTTTTTGTCTTTTTAGGATCTCCAATGATCACTGCTTTTCCGCCACCCAAATTGATACCAGCCACAGCCGATTTGTAGGTCATTCCTCTTGACAAACGTAGCACATCTGTAACGGCTTCCTGTTCGCTAACATAATTCCACATTCTCGTTCCTCCTAATGCAGGACCTAATGCTGTACTGTGAATCGCAATGATTGCTTTTAATCCAACATTATTGTCGTTACAAAACACGAGTTGTTCGTGATTAAACAAAGACATCTGGTTAATAACATTAGACGTATCTTTATTTTTTTTTTCTGAAGCTATATTTGCAGAAGACATAGAAAAAATTTTAAATTATAAGTTCAATGGAATGCTCTTACAGAACATCCGTTTGATAAGTGATACCGTCGATAGTTACTTTAATATTATAGTCGCAGGTACCCTCGCCTACACTGATGATTTGTGTATTCTTACCACTGGGTTTCAAGTAAACGGTTCCTTTAGTATAGGGGTGTTTTCCTGGTTTTAATAATGCTTCAGGGGCACATCCTTTCAAATCACGAAACAGATAATCAGTAGAGGGGTTGTTGAATGTTACTTCAAAGGCGCCGGTGTTATTAGATCCAGTTCCATTACCTGTTAAAGATATATTAGCATTTTGCCATTGTATGGGCAAGTTTCCTGTACTATTATACACTGTCGGGTCATTGGTATTGTTGAGTTTAATGGCATGAGTTGTGGTTATCACGATTGCCCTAGCCCCATCATTGATGGTGAAGTTACTGTAGGCAGCAGACCAAGATAAATTCGTATTATTGGGGTTAAAACCATTGGGAGTGGTATTGGAAATCTGAATAGAGGATGCCGAAGTAGTATAGGT
>DAHXOV010000344.1 GCA_027364695.1 bacterium | reverse complement strand
CAGTTATTATTTAGAAGTAGTGATTACTGCTGATGTAAATTATAGGACTGTTGCCAATCAATGAAATGTATGCAGAATAAAAATCTCCTTATTCTTAAAATAATTATTTTTTTAAATTTTTATTTCACATTTGCACAATACAATTCTGAATTTAATTTTTTTCAATACACAGGAAATGCAGTGTCTTTGAAGACAGAATTTGATGCTGGCTCTAATAATATTAAGGCATCTATGGTAAATCAATTATTTTTTGGTGGATATATTGACAAGTCAATGAAAGACGAGGCATTGAATAAATCGCTTGGTTTTAACAGAGCAGGGGCCTATTTAAATTATGGTGTCCATAGTTTTTTTTCCCCAAGAAAGAATGCCGATAAACTCTCTTTTTTTATTGCAGCAAAACAACAATATCTTATTCACGCTGGATACACCAGGGATTTTTTTCAACTGGCATTTTATGGCAACAAGCCACTGGCAGGGAGCACCGCCAATTTAGCTCAGTCTAATATCAACACCATTGCCTTCAATGAATTCAAAGTAGGCGTATTATTTAAAAAAGTAGATAGCACCGCAAAAATTGGAATATCCATCTCTGTTCTTCAAGGAAGCAGATTGATCTATTTTAACTTTGGAAAAAACTCATCTCTATTCACAAGTAGCTCTTATGATGAAATTGTTTTTAATTCTAATTTTAATGTAACGATTAGTGATACTTCTCAAAAAAAATGGTATCAACTGAATGGTATAGGCGCCTCTACCGATATTTATTTTGAAACACCCTACAAAAGTCAATTAGGTAAATATAGTGTACTCTCCTTGAATATCAATAATTTTGGCTTTATTCACTGGTTGCGCAACAGCGTGAAATACAGCACAGACAGCGTTTTGAAATTTACAGGTTACAATATCAATACTATTTATGATTTAAAAGATTCTACATTAAGTAAAATCAATGCAGATAGTATGTTCAGGAAAATTACAAATGCTCGTAAAGGTGGATTTAATACAAATATCCCCACGAATTTAATTCTGTATAATAAAATATACTTTGGTCATTTAAAATTCTCATTAGGTACGGGGTTTAGGTATCTTTTTAATGCTAATTACAAACCCTACATTTTTGTGGAACCCGCCTATCAATTGAATCAATATTTTCAAACAACTTTACACTTTGGTTATGGTGGTTATGCATTATTTAATTTTGGTTTATCCTTGATGTATCAAACAAAACACTGGCACTTTTATATTGGAAGTAATAACTTACAAGGGTGGGTGCTCCCTAACATTTCTTATGGACAGGGTTTTTATTTTATGATTAGTAAAAAATTAAAATGATTCTTTTATGAAGCCACATTATCTGCTTTTCATATTGTTATGGCTGAAAGTAACACTGAACTTCTCTCAACAGAAATGGTACACAAAATTCGGATGGTGGGGGGTGGACATTGGCTATGATGTGGTACAAACAATGGATGGACATTATATGATAACAGGTTATACAGGGACATATACTTTTGGAAACAGCGATGTGTTGATTGCCAAAGTCCATCAACTGGGATGGTTAATGTGGGCAAAATACACAGGAGGTACTAATAATGATATTGGAAAAGCATTGGTTGCAACGCTGGACTCTGGTTTTGTAATAGCAGGATATACCAACTCTTTTGGAAATGGCGGCTATGACGGGTATCTAATCAAAGTAAATAAAATGGGCGATACAGTATGGACCAAAACATACGGAGGCATAGACTGGGATGTGTTTAATGCTATTCAATTAACTTCTGATCTTGGTTTTGTAATGGTAGGGTATTCTTATACCAATTCCAAAGGTAAAAAAGATATGTGGATCGTAAAAACAGATTCTATTGGTAATTTACAATGGGAGAGAAAAATCGGTGGAATAGAAGATGATGAATTCGTATCTGTAGAAATACTACAAAATGGCAGAATAGCGTGCTTTGGTACCACTTATAGTTTTTCAGACACAAAGGGAAACTATTGCATATTTAAAACTAACAACAATGGAGACTCTTTATTCTTCAAGGATTTTGGATATTCTAATTTAGAAGATATAGGATATGATTTCACAGAGAGATTAAATGATAACATGATCTTAATAGCAGGCACCAGCCAGACACCATTTGGAACAGATACCACTTACTATCATCAACTGGTAGTGGATTCGCTTTGTAACTGGATAGTAGATAAAAAAGAAACAATAGGGCAACTGAAGAATCAAATTGTTTATACAAATGCCTATATGAATCTGAACAAGCACTATGTAGTGTATGGTTTATGGGGATTGGGGCAAGGAAAAAATGAACCAGGATTTTATGTTTTTGCAGATCAGTGGTATATTACAGGTACCACCTATGGCTCATCAGAAAATGAAATTATATTTTCATGTAAAAGAACAAACGACCAAGGGCTCATCGCAGTGGGCTATACAACAGGCTTTTTTTCCTTACAAGAAGATGTTTTTGTTGTTAAATTGGACTCTAATATATTATCTGCCACAAATGTCGTAGGCATTGAAGAGATAGAGAAAGAAATATCCTTTAATATATATCCCAACATAGCAACAGATAAAATTTTTATCCGAATGAATCATTCTTATCCAAATGCAGAAGTTTATATTCAAGATATGCAAGGCAGATGGTTAATACAACAAAAAGTAAATCTTGGATCCGAAGCTATTGATGTATCTGAATTAGAAGATGGTATGTATGTTGTAACTGTTATTATTGATAATAAAAAATATTCAAAGAAATTGATAAAAAAATCCTACAAGGGAGGGTGAAAAATGCGAAAAAAATATTGCAAACAAATATCTGTTGGTAAGATTATAGTTGATACATAGTTACTTATCTTGATTTCATTTAATTTTGTGCCTTTATTTGCTATGCTTAAAAAAGCATTGATAGGAGTATTTGTTTTTTATAGATTATTCTCTTTTGCTCAATGGGATATAGAACATCCTGAAGCAGTGAAATATGCAGATTCTATATATGCTGCGCTTAAGCCCAAAGAAAGAATAGCTCAATTGCTGATGATACCTGTGTATGGA
>DAHXOV010000329.1 GCA_027364695.1 bacterium | reverse complement strand
GCTATGCTTGTAAGTATCCAAACCTATCACAACACTCAAAACTCAAGATTATGATTAAACTACTCATTCATTCTTTATTATTCATTCCATTTTCCTCTCCTGCATTCAACCACAAAATAACTCCCCTTACAATACCTGCTGATACTTCCAAAAAATATATTTATTCCTATCATCCCGATTATCGTTCCACCAACACGCTCATCACAGACATCATACACACCAATTTATATGTAACTCCAATCTGGGATAGTTCTATTCTTGTCGGCAAAGCTGAGATTTTCCTTAAACCCTACTTCTATCCAATCAATCAAATTTATCTTAACGCACGAACAATGAAAATCAACAAAATAACCATTCACGACTCTGCAAACAAAAACCTCTCTATCCCATTTACTTTCAAATACGAAAACGACTCCATCAAAATACAACTTCATAAAACAATTCCACCTTCCCAAAAACTCTCCATTACCATCGATTACATAGCGCAACCCGAAAAAATTAAAGAAAAAGGAAGTCTCGCCATCCAAAGCGACAAAGGACTTTACTTTATCAACCCAAAAGGTACCCTGCCAGGAAAAATGCCACAAATCTGGACACAAGGCGAAACACAAAGTAATTCCGCATGGTTCCCTACTGTGGATTCTCCCAATGAAAAAATGACCCACGATATTTTTATCACAGTAGATAAAAAATATACAACATTATCTAACGGAATACTCGTGGAAACAAAACAAAATTCAAACGGCACAAAAACAGACCACTGGCAAATGAAATTACCCAACGCTCCTTACCTCCTTATGATGGGTATAGGTGAATTTAAAAAAATAACAGACAAACCATGGAAAAATAAAGAAATTAGCTACTATGTAGAACCCAACTATGAACCATACGCCAAAGCGATTTTTGCTAATACTTACAAAATGATTGACTTCTTCTCACAAAAATTGGGCGTTGACTTTACATGGCAAAAATATGCACAAATTGTATGCCGAGACTATGTCAGTGGCGCTATGGAAAATACCTCTGCTACACTACACGGCGAACTCCTTTACCAAACAGATCGGGATACCGTAGGCGGAATAAAATACGAAGACGTTATCTCTCACGAATTATTTCATCAATGGTTCGGCGACCTTGTAACTTGCGAAAGCTGGAGCAATCTACCACTCAATGAATCTTTTGCAACTTACGGCGAATATTTATGGAAAGAATATTTCTACGGTAAAGACGCTGCAGATGAACATCATGATTATTCGGCAGAAAGTTATCTCGCCCGCCGCAATAAAATTGATAAAAACCCCCCACTTATTCGCTTCTTTTATGATAACAGAGAAGATATGTTTGACGGTGTCAGCTACAACAAAGGCGGACAGATTCTACACATGCTCAGAAAATTGGTCGGCGACGATGCTTTCTTCCAATCTCTCAAACTATACCTTACCCAAAACAAATTCAAAAGCGCAGAAATACACCATCTCCGACTTGCTTTTGAAGAAATTACAGCACAAGACCTCAATTGGTTCTTTAACCAATGGTTTTTCTATGGCGGTTACCCCATTTTAGATATTGAAAAATCCTACGACGAAAAAAATAAAATCCTCAGCCTGAAAATCAATCAAAAACAAGCTCAAGAATACCCCCTCTATCGCTTGCCTTTATTCATAGACATCTATAC
>DAHXOV010000068.1 GCA_027364695.1 bacterium | reverse complement strand
CTTCCTATCATAGTGGTTAGTTTTTATGGTTTATAGATAATTTTTAATGGTGGTCATCATGATGGGGTTCTTCTAATGCGCTTCCTATGTATAAAGAAGAAAGCAGCGTAAAAATATATGCCTGTAAAAAAGCCACAAAGATTTCTAATATATCAATAAAAACCCCAAAAGCAAGAGAAACAGGAGAAATCAATATACTCTTGAATATAAATATCATTCCAATCAAGCTAATAATAATAATATGGCCTGCTGTGATGTTGGCAAAGAGACGAATCATCAAAGCGAAGGGTTTGGTAAAAATGCCGATGATTTCTATAGGTATTAAAATAGGCCAAAGAGCCACTGGTGCAGGAGGCATAAATATATGTTTCCAATAATTGTTGTTGGCTTTTATATTGACTACCAAAAATACAATAAAGGCTAATGTAAGTGTAAAGGCGATGTTGCCTGTAACATTGGCACTGAGGGGAATAATGCCCAAAAGGTTATTGATAAGAATTAAAAAGAAGATGGTAAGTAAGAATGGAACATATTTATCCGCTTTTGGTAATGGTATATTTTCTCTTGCTATGTCATCCCTAATAAAAAGAATGATGGGTTCTAATAAAGATTGCATGCCACGGGGCGCAGTATTCACGCCGGTGGTTCTGTATGCCTTTGCTACAGATGTAAATACAATGATTAAAATCAGGGCAGTAACAAGCAATTGCAAGACATTTTTGGTAATAGATAAGTCATAAATTTTTTCGTCAGGATTTTCAGGAACGATGGTATCCTCTTCCAGTTTTAATCCACGATAAGTTTGAGTACCATGTTCAAAGACAGAAGAAGAGAAAAACATCCATCCGCTGGTGTTGGAATATACTATGCAGGGTAATGGAACAGAAACAGCATCATGCCCTTCTCCCCAGAAATGCCAATAGTGTGAATCTAATATATGTTCAAAAGCTATTTTTGAAATATCTGTTTTTTCGTTATTGTGAGAGGGGAGGGGTTGTTCTATAGGCTCTCTTTCGGTAGATAAAACAGGTGTTACTGAAGAAATTACGAGTAATAATACAATAAAAATACGATATAGCATCTTCCACTTCTTAAAACGGCGGCAAATATAGTGTTTAAAATTTCAAAAGTCAAGAAAAAATTGGGATGATATTTATCATTTTATTTTTCTTGTTTTTAATCAAATTCTTTGGTTTGTTAAAATTAAACTACTTCTATTTCAATCAGTCAACCTTATTATCTGCTCAATAAACATTATCGTTTGCTCAATAGTTTATGCTGTTCGTCATATTATATGAACTAAGGCATTTTATTTGCGTAAAAAGATTAAAAATAAAATAATGTATGAAACATTTAAAAATTGCTCTCAAAATTACCTCAAGGGATGAGGTATCGCTGGGAAAATATATTAAAGACGTGAGTAAGATAGAAATGATTTCGACAGAAGAAGAAATTGAATTAGCTAAAAGGATTAAGCAGGGAGATAAAAAAGCCTTGAACAAACTGGTGATGGCTAATCTTCGCTTTGTTATTTCTGTGGCTAAGCAGTACCAAAATCAAGGATTACCGTTACAGGATTTAATAACGGAGGGGAATATTGGGCTTATTAAAGCAGCAGAGAGGTTTGATGAAACAAGAGGATTTAAGTTTATATCTTATGCTGTGTGGTGGATCAGGCAATCTGTATTACAAGCTATAGCAGAACAATCCAGGATGGTAAGATTACCGCTCAATAGAATATCCAACATTTCAAGAGTGAATAGAATGATATCTAAACTGGAGCAGGAGAAAGAGAAAGAATTGGATATTCATGAAATAGCTGATGAATGTGGTTTGACAGTGGAGGAGGTGAATGAGGCGATGGTTTTTAATACGCGTACCACCAGTTTAGATGCTTGTGTTTCTTCTTCAGAGGATTCTATCACTTTATTGGATTTGCTTCCTGGTTCAGGAGAATATGATTCGTATAAGCATTTGGAATATGAAAGTCTGAAAAAAGATATTTATCGTTTAATTAGTTCTTTGCCTAGTCGTGAAGCGGAGATTTTAATGGATGTGTATGGGTTGAGTGGGGTATATCCTATGTCTTTGGACGAAATCGCTAAGAAGTTTAAGATTACTAAAGAAAGAGTAAGGCAGATTAAAGATAAAGCCATCTTAAAATTAAAATACTATTCAAAAAACAAGCTTTTAAAGTCCTATTTGGCTTGAGAACAGTGGGATAATAATAAGTGTTTCTTTGGTTTTTTATTTAGCAATGGCTGTAGCGCGTGTTTCTCTGATAACGGTTACTTTGACTTGTCCGGGATAGGTCATTTCAGTTTGAATTCTTTGAGAAAGTTTAAAGGCGAGTTCTTCTGCTTGTTTATCATTCATTTTTTCAGCAGCAACGATGACACGCAACTCTCTACCTGCCTGTATAGCATAAGATTTTTCTACACCTTCATAACTGAGTGCAAGGTTTTCTAAGTCATTCAGTCGTTTGATGTATTGTTCAGCGATTTCTCTTCTGGCGCCGGGTCTTGCGCCACTAATAGCATCGCATACTTGAATGATGGGTGCATAGAGCGTGGTCATTTCAATCTCATCGTGATG
>DAHXOV010000305.1 GCA_027364695.1 bacterium | reverse complement strand
CTATAGCACGGGCAACAATATCTCTAGGCGCCAGTTCTCTTCTCTCATCATACTTCTCCATAAACGTCTCTGCTTTTTTATTTCTCAATATAGCGCCAAATCCTCTAATAGCTTCTGTAATCAAAAAACTTTGTACATTACTTTTCCCTTCATACAATGCTGTAGGATGAAACTGAACGAACTCCATATCCCGCACCAAGCCTTTAGCTCTATAAAACATCGCTATACCATCTCCCGTAGCTATAAAAGGATTAGTCGTTACAGAATACGCCTGCCCTATACCTCCTGTCGCTATGACTGTTATTTTAGAAAGGATGGTAACAATTTCATTTTTATTTTTATTTAATACATATGCTCCATAGCACTCTATATCCCGTCTTTGAGAAGTAACAATCTCTCCCAAGTGGTGCTGAGTAATGATATCTATTGTAAAATGGTCTTCCAATATCTGAATATTTGGATGCTTCATCATCGCTTCCAACAATGTTCTTTCTATTTCCCAGCCTGTAATGTCTTTATGATGCAAAATTCTTTTTTCAGTATGCCCCCCTTCTCTTGCTAAATCATAATGTTCGTTATCTATCTTATCAAAGCTTGCTCCCAATTCAATCAATTCTCTCACCCTCTCCGGGCCTTGCGACACCACCATTCTCACCACTTCCTCATCATTCAATCCTGCTCCTGCCATAATGGTATCTTGTATATGCTTTTCTATACTATCGGTGGACAAATCCCACACGGCTGCAATTCCTCCTTGAGCATATTTTGTATTACTTTCATCTTTTTTATCTTTAGTTACTATCAAGACTTTTCCTGCATTGGCTATTTTATGAGCATAAAACAAACTTCCTATACCTGAACCAATCACTAAAAAATCTGTGTATATTCTTCTCATATCGTCAAAAAATTAAATCCACATAATCCAAAAATAAAGATGGCTTAATCATAAAAGTAAAAACAATACCAAATATACCTCCCCAGAAATGTGCCTCATGCCCTATTTTATCTGATGGCAATTTTCTCCTGCTCATATAAAAACTAAATGCCAAAAACAACAAACCCAAAACCCAGGCAGGCATAGGAATAAAAAAGAGATACAACCACTGTAAAGGATTGATAATAATAAAGCTAAATATCACTGCTTCTATGGCACCGCTTGCCCCCAATGAGGCATAGTGCGGATTGTTTCTATTCTTAATATATTCTGCAATAGATGATGCATATATACCTCCCGTAAATAAAACTAAAAAATAAATTTTACCCATTTTTTCTCCAAAAAATAAAGGGTAATTATACTCTTCTAATATTGTTCCAAATGACCATAAAATCCATACATTTAAAAATAAATGCAACCAATTAGCATGAAAAAAAGCATGACTCAAAAAACGATAATGCTGCCTGTAATGTTTAATTATATAGGGCGAAAAAATATACTTTTCTACAATACTACTATTCGAAAAACCTATCAAAGAGCATACTACAATAAACAAGCACAGTATTTTAGTAATCATAAAAGTTTTGTGCAAAAGTAAAGAAAAAGACCCACAAAAATGTTTTATCTCTCCATGATCGTTAATCCTTATATCAATTTTTATGATTTGTGGGCGTGCTTCCTTGCTTCACTGCATGTCAGAGTCCTTGAATACCACTTACAGTAGTGTATTTCATAGTATATTTAATCCCTGGATGGATGTATTTATATGCACTATGGCTCATTAAAGCAGCTTCATGAAAACCACAAAGAATAAGTTTCAATTTATTGGTATAAGTATTGATATCACCTATAGCATATACACCAGGAATATTAGTAGAATAATCTTCTGTATTCACTTTAATAGCATTCTTTTCAATTTCCAAGCCCCAATTTTCAATAGGTCCCAGCTTAGGCGATAAACCAAAGAGTGGAAGAAAATAATCTGCTTCCATTTCATACTTTTCATTTGTTTTAATATTAGTTACTACCACTTTTTCTAATTTACCATTGCCGTCAAGATCTGTAACCTGTGAATTAAGTAACATTCTAATTCTTCCATCCTTTACTCTTTTTGTAACTTTTGCTACACTATCAGGCACGCCTCTAAAATTTTCACTGCGATGCACCAGCGCAATTTCTTTTGCAATATCTGATAAATAAATCGTCCAATCCAAAGCACTGTCTCCACCACCAGCTATGACAATTTTTTTATCTCTATAAATTTCTGGTTGAGGAATAATGTACTCTACTCCTTTCCCATTTTCAAAATCTGTGATATTGGAAATTTCTGGTTTTCGGGGTTCAAAAACACCTAATCCACCTGCAATCACTACCACTTTACTCTGAATTTGAGTGCCTTTATTGGTTTCCAGTACAAAATGTCTTTCCTCCACTTTGGTTAATTTCTCTACTCTTTCACCTAATGTAAAAGTAGGTTTGAATGGCTCTGTTTGTTTCATCAAGTTATTGACTAATTCTTGTGCGAGCACGATAGGATAAGCCGGTATATCATAGATGGGTTTTTTAGGATATATTTCAGACAATTGCCCACCTGGCTGAGGTAAATAATCAATTAAATGGCATCTCATTCTTAATAATCCACATTCAAATACAGCAAACAAGCCTACAGGTCCTGCACCAATTATAGCAACATCCGTTGTTATCATTTTATTTTTTTAGGCGGCAAAGATAATCAAAGCACTTTTGATTGGCATTAAAATAATCTCTAAATTTGTTCAAAAAAAGACAATGAGTGAATGGAACAATGTATTACAAAACTTGAAACAACTATCTCTGGAAAACCTTACCAATGAAGAATTGAATACACTGAAAAATGAAATTATTAAACTACTGGTAGATATTCAAATGCAACTGGATATCAATGAAAAAATGGACACCGTACAGCTATCTACGGACGATATTCAACTAGAAATAATGGAAAAATATAAGCAAAAAGAAGACAAAACAACCAATGTAAATAATAAAGAGGGAATACCTGAAAATGACAACAATACAAACAAAGAGAGCGAAATTCATTCAATAATAAAAGAAGAAATTTCAGCAGACATCATTTCTATTTACATAGATAATACAAAAAATGAGCAGAAAGAAAAGACGGAAGAAATAAAAAAAGAAAACAAAGAACAAAAATTATTTGTCAAAAATAATATCCTTTTTTCTATCAATGATAAATTTAGAATGATCAGAAAATTGTTTGCTAACAATAACAAGGAATTTGATATTTTTTTAAATGAACTGAATGCCGCGAATGAGTATGCAAAATCAGTGGAAATCATCAGAGCTTATGCAAAAAAAAGAGGATGGGAAGAGAATAAGTATGAGTATCAGATATTGGTCAAGCAAAATCAAAAAAGATTTAAACAACATTAGTAGTTCTGAAGTGGATGTAGAAAATTTCTGTTTTTATTGATATAAAACAATTGCATTTGATATTTGATAATAGAGTACATTTGCAAATTGAAAAATGTCTGTGATTTAATTTGGTACGATGAATGACTCAGAAATTATATTGAAATACAATATATCTGTGCCCCGCTATACAAGTTATCCCCCTGTTCCAATGTGGCATCATCTGCCTACTATAGAAGATTGGGAAAATAACTTAACTCAAAATAAACAAAAGATCCAACAAGAAGGCTTAAGTTTTTACATACACTTGCCTTTTTGTGAACAATTGTGTACTTACTGTGGGTGTAACAAAAGAATCACAGTGAATCATCAAGTAGAAGAGCCATACTTGTTAGCTGTATTGAAAGAATGGGAATACTACAAAAGTATTTTAGCTAAAGTAGTAATTAAAGAAATTCACTTGGGAGGAGGTACTCCTACTTTTTTCTCACCAAAGCATTTAAATGAATTGATAGACGGAATAATAAAGGATAACGTATTGTCAGAAGATTTTCATGGAAGCATTGAAATACACCCTCACTTTTCCAAACTGGAGCACCTAAAAGTAATGAAATCGCTCGGATTTGATAGGATGAGTATTGGCATACAGGACTTTGATAAAAGAGTACAAAGAGCCATCAACAGAACACAAGAATATGCAGAAGTAAAACGCCTGACAGAATACGCCAAAAAATTAAATTACAAAAGTATCAACTATGATTTAGTGTATGGTTTACCCTTTCAGAGTAAAGAAGGACTTGGATCTACGATTGATCAAGTACTCACACTCATGCCCGATAGAATAGCCTTTTATAGTTACGCCCATGTACCTTGGATAAAAACTTCACAAAGAAAATTTACTGAAAATGACCTGCCACCTACAGTTGAAAAAATCCAATTGTATCTGATGGGAAGAGAAAAATTATTGAACGGTGGGTATGAAGACATAGGAATGGACCATTTTGCCTTGCCTAAAGATGAATTATTTGTAGCCAGAGAGGAAAGATACTTATACAGGAATTTTATGGGTTATACAATCCAACATTCAAGTACTTTAATTGCATTAGGAACTTCATCTATTGGACAAACGGATGATATGTATGTGCAAAATGTAAAAGAAGTGGAAGAATATCAAACACTGGTAGAGAAGCAAATACCTGTTTTTAAGGGGCATATTGTAAGTGAAGAAGAAAAGCAGATGCGAAAGCATATTTTAAATTTGCTTTGTTACTTTGAAACAAAATGGGATAATGAGCAAGATATTATTCACACCATGTTGGAAGACAATCCTATGTGGGAAAATGTCGTACAAGATGGACTGGTTATTTTAGATAAAAACACTATAAAAATTACAGATACAGGAAAGTTACTGATTAGGAATATATGTTATGCATTGGATAAAGCCAGCCAAAAGGCACATTCAGAGAAGCCTTTGTTTAGTAAAGGAATATGAGATGTTTGAATTTATTTTAATAGCGCTTTTTTCAGCCAATGAGAACAAGATAAAGAAATGAACAGGATGACCGAAGCGAGAACAAAGCCCCTCCACCAGAACATCAGCAAGCTCCCCACTCATCAATAATAAAAAAGTGGAGGATAAAAATTTCAAGCTGAGGGAACTTTTAGTATTAGAAAAATTATTATTACTTTTGTAGCAAAAAGAAATGTATTGTCATGGGAAAAGTTGAAACAAAAAAATCGGGCTCTAAAAAAACAGTGGCATTTTCAAAAGACCAGTATTATCAATGGCTGGAGCAGATGCTGTTGATGCGGCGGTTTGAAGAGAAGACAGGACAATTGTATGTGCAGCAAAAAATACGGGGGTTTTGCCATTTGTATATTGGACAGGAGGCAGTGGCTGCAGGCATTGTGAGTGCTACGAAAAAAGAAGATAAACATATTACAGCATATAGAGATCATGTGTACCCCATTGCTCTTGGTTTGCATCCAAAATATGTGATGGCAGAGATGTATGCCAAAGTTACGGGCTGTTCGCGTGGAAAAGGTGGCTCTATGCATATATTCAGTAGAGCACATAATTTTTTTGGAGGGTACGGTATTGTGGGAGGACAAATTCCATTAGGAGCAGGTATTGCTTTTGTCGAGTGGTATTTGGGTACAGGTAATGTTTGTATTACATCTATGGGAGACGGGGCAGTGCGTCAGGGAGCATTCCATGAAACATTGAATATGGCTATGACGTGGAAATTGCCCGTAGTGTTTGTCATAGAAAATAACTTGTATGCGATGGGAACTTCGGTAGAACGTACAAGTAATGTTACTGATTTGTATAAATTGGGATGTGCTTATGATATACCCTCTTTTCAGGTAGATGGTTTGAGTGTAGAGGCGGTACATACTGCCATCTATGAAGCAGTAGAGAGAGCAAGACAAGGAGAAGGTCCTACACTATTTGAAATAAGAACATATAGATACAGGGGTCATAGTATGAGCGACCCACAAACATACAGAACAAAAGAGGAAGTGGAAGAATATAAGAGGAATGATTGTATAGAAAGAGTGATTAAAACAATGAAGGATAATGGGTGGATAACAGATACGGATATTGAAAAATTGGAAGAAAAAGTGAAGATAACGGTAGATGAGAGTATACAGTTTGCTGAAGAAAGCCCTTACCCTGAACCACACGAATTGTATGAAGATGTATATGTACAATCCGATTATCCTTTTATTAGAGAATGATCAATTTAATTCAATTATACTTGTTTTTTCAAAATATACTTTATCAAAATAAATCATTATGGCACAGGTTGTAAAAATGCCCAAATTAAGCGATACCATGACAGAGGGAGTAATAGTGAAGTGGAATAAAAAAGTAGGAGACAAGGTAAAAAGTGGAGATATATTGGCAGAAATAGAAACAGATAAGGCAACAATGGAGTTTGAGTCTTTTTATGATGGTGTATTGTTGCACATAGGTATTCAGGAAAAGCAAACTGCACCTGTGGATGCAGTGATAGCGATTATTGGAAAAGGAGATGAGGATGTAAATGTGATTTTATCATCTTTAGATAATGCAGTGGTTTCAACGCCTGTAGTAAAAGAAGAAAAATCTGCCGATGTAAGTGCTGGCAATACAGTAACACAAGTTACTGCCACTAATGCCTTCCAAGCGATGCATACGGGAAGATTAAAAGCCTCGCCATTGGCAAAAAAACTAGCTAAAGAAAATGGTATAGATTTATCTTTGGTACAAGGTACGGGAGAAAATGGAAGAATTATTAAAAGAGATGTTGAGAATCACAGATCATCCGCTGCGAATGTTTCTATTGGTACAAGTATAGGTGAATACAAAGAATCATACCGAGATGAAGAACTCACACAAATGCGTAAAACCATTGCTCGCCGACTAACAGAAAGTAAAAATACAGCACCCCATTATTATCTTACGATAGATATAGATATGGATAATGCTATCGCTTTTAGAAATATGGCTAATCAGACACAGGAAATGAAGTTATCTTTTAATGATATTATTATTAAAGCAGTATCTATCTCTTTGAGAAAGCATCCTAAAGTGAATGCGAGTTGGTTAGCAGATAAGATAAGATATTATGATCATATTCATATAGGCGTTGCGGTGGCTATAGAAGACGGGCTCATAGTTCCTGTGATTCGTTTTGCGGATAAGAAATCACTTCTTCAAATTGCCATAGAAAGTAAGGAACTGTCTAAAAAAGCTAAAGAGAAAAAGCTGCAGCCCAAAGACTGGGAAGGGAATACATTCACTGTATCTAACTTAGGTATGTTTGGAATAGCTCAATTTACTTCTATTATCAATAGTCCTGAGTCGTGTATATTGTCTGTTGGTACAATCAGAGCAGTACCCCTAGTAAAAAACAATCAGATCGTGCCAGGTAATTTAATGACGCTCACGCTGGCTTGTGATCACAGAACAGTAGATGGTGTTACAGGATCGGCATTTCTACAAACATTGAAAAATTATATTGAGAATCCTATATCAATATTGCTGTAAAAATTTATGCGTGTTTCAGATGAGTTGAAAATTAAACATATCAGTGATAGAGTATCTATTGCAGTAAAGCATTTTTCGGAAAAGGATGAATCAAAAATATTTTGGAGTTTAGTGATTATCCCTTTCATTGATAAGATGAAAATGATCGCATTGCTTTTGTGGATAATAGCCTGGACGGTTTGTGGGGTTTCGATTATGGCGAATTACAAGATAATAAGTGGAGAAAAGCAAAAATTATTTATTGTTATTTTTTCTTTTTTTTGGATATATTATGAGTGGAAAATAGTGAGTGTATTGATATGGAAAAAATGGGGAAAGGAAAAGGTTTGGGTAAAAGATGATAGCTTGTATATAGAAGAAACGGGATGGATGAAAAATAAGTTGAAAAAAAATCGCATTGCAGATATTCACGAGATAACGATAGAAGCGTCTAACGAAAAAGTATTCTCTGATTTTCTATCTAATAGTTTTTGGAACAAAGGTAAGCCGAGAATAAAAGTGAATGTTTTAGGTAAAAATTATTACTTTGGATATCAGTTGTTAGATAAAGAGGCAAGAGAAATTGTAAGAGAATTGATGCGATTTTTGAAAAAATAAATATGGCAGTGCAGCGTTGATGATTCAAAATTAATGATCATTTGCGAGAATGAGTTTGTATTCTATATTGTGCTTTTCCAATAATTTCAAATTATTTTCATTGAAATTTATCTTCAAATGGTTTGTAGTAGTGATGTGATTTTTTCTTTCATCATCGGCAATAGTAATAGATACAGGTACAGCTATTCCACCATTGGGTTTAAACATCTTATCCAATTCATTGATGATATCCAACTGTATTTTTTTTATGTTTAATAATATTTTTAGTGTGGCTTTTTGAGTTAATACTTCATCCAAAGTGATACATTCATTTACTCTTTTATCTAATCCATCTTTGGTATAGTTATCAGAACTTTTTCTTTTTTCTATTTTTCCTGAAATGAAATAACATTTCAATTCGTTCAGGTAGTATTTAAGTTTTGATTTTTCTGCTATTTCATCAGATATAAATAAGTTAATACTTCCTGATATATCTTCTAATGTGAGTGAGTAATAATTTTTTCCATTGCGGGACAATTTCTGTTCTATTTTTGAATTCCATCCTATAATTGAAAATGACTGGCTTTTAAATTCAGGATTATTTTCGGAAAGTATATCGTTGATTTGTTTAATGGGCATTGATGATAAGGATTTAATCAGAGGGACATATTCATCCAGTGGGGTAGCAGATATAAATAAGCCAAGGACTTCTTTTTCTTTGAGTAATTTTGTTTTTAGTTCCCACTCTTGGAC
>DAHXOV010000289.1 GCA_027364695.1 bacterium | reverse complement strand
GTTTAGTACCATTTAGTAGTGGTGCCATGGAACACGCGACAAACATTGCTTATCCGCAATTAGCTACAGGCACTACAGCTTATGAATCAGAATTGATGGCGCATGAATTGTCTCACCACTGGTGGGGAGATTTGGTTACTACCGAAACACAGGAAGATATGTGGATAAACGAGGGTATGGCTACTTTCAATGAAATGATATTCCTTGAAAACAGGTATGATTATAGCCAATATCAGACACAACTAATGTCCATGCTCATAGAAATGCTACAATTCGGGAATTTTAAAGAACAACAATACTGGGCAGTTTCAGGGATACCTGCACAATATACTTATGGTGATCATGTTTACAAGAAAGGCGCCATTGTAGCGCATAATCTCAGAACTTATTTGGGAGATAGTTTATTTTTTAATGGACTCAAGTATGTTTTGAATCAAAAGGCATTTAAGAATATGAATAGCGCTGAGTTTCAGGTATTACTGGAGAATTATTCGGGAAAAAATTTAAATGACTTTTTTCAAAATTGGGTATTTGGTGGTGGCTATCCCGTATTTATTGTAGATTCAGCCGGGTATCAAAATATTGCGACAAATACATATTTGGCAAAAGTATATGTGAGACAAAAATCACATGGAGCAAATAATTATTTTAATAATGTACCTGTAAGTCTCTCTTTTTTTGATAATAACTGGAATCCTTATACGATCAGTACATTACTATCAGGTAGTATAACCGTGCTTACTACTACGCTTTCTTTTATACCACCATTTGAAATATTAAATGACGATAAAAAATTAGCTTACGGTTCAGTAGGAGATGTGAAAGTTATTAAAAATACAGGTAATGTAAGTTTTAATAATGCAAAAGTTAGTTTGAATGTTATCAATAAGGGTAGCGACTCTTCTTTTACTTACATAGAACATCATTTTGCGGCATCTGATACACAAAGCAATATTCAAAATGGAGATAGAAGATATAAATTTTCTAATCAACATTATTGGAAAATTACAGGGAAACTGAGCAATGGTTTTTATGCTAAAATAAGATTGAACTACAATGGCAATATAGTATATTCAGGTTATGGATGCATGGATACATCTCTTGCTTCTGTGAATGCAGACAGCATAGTAGCAATGTATAGAGGTAAGGCAGGAGAAAAATGGAGGGAAGTGCCATTTGTAAAATATCCGTCAGGAAGTAAATCAGGAATGCTGATGGTGGATAGTGTAAAGTTAGGAGAATATGTATTTGCTAATCGAAACGGCTATTATCAATATGTAGGTATCTTAGAAAATTCTACCAATAAAAAAGAAATAAAAATTTATCCTAATCCTTCTGGGCAGGGAATAAAAATAGATTTGAACTATAAGGGAGAAATAAAGGGTTATATTGAAAACATGGAGGGCAAAATAATTCAGAGAATAACTCTTTCAGATAAGCATAAAACTATTGATATTTCAGGTATTCACAATGGAATGTATATTTTGAATTTGTTTTATGAAGATAAAATTTATACAGGAAAATTTATCAAAAAAAGTAATGAGTAACTTTAATTTTTGGAACGGATAGAAGGTTCATTCTATCTATTTTTAATTTTAGCATTTATTTTACTGTTCAATGTGTTTTTTTAAGATGTTCTTTTTCAAGCTATGTTTCCCAGTGTATTCTATCCATTTTAAATTAAAATGATGTGTTTCAAAAAATGCTTTCATCTTTTCTTTCTCTTCTATTGTTATGTATTCATCTTCTGTTCCTACAAAATACAACCATTTTAAGGAATGTAGTTTTTTGAGGTATTTTTCTTGTTCCATGTCAGGTGGGAACGCAGCCCCCCACAATATCACTTGACTGGCGTTTATGTCATTCATTGCAAGCCATCTCACAAGCGTTGCCGCACCCTGAGAAAAACCAAGCACATACAGTTTTTTGCCATTCCATATATGAGGTTGTACAAAATGTTGATACACTTTATTTAAGTAACGATTATTGTCTTCTATATCCTTTTCTCTTTCATATTTTGTCATCCACGAAGCGCCTATTTCACCTTCACCTGATTTTAAGTAAAAATAATTCAATGCGTCAGGTAGAACAAAATAGTTTTCCTTTAAATTAAAATTCAAAAAATGTTGATAAAATTCTTTTGATTTTTGTCCATAGCCGTGCAAGATGATCCAAACAGTTTGTGCTTCATTAATGTCTCCAAGTGTTGTTATTAATGCTGTTTTTTCTGTATGAATAAAATGCTGCTCACTCATCATCTAATGTAGGATATAGGTGTTTTTCATCGTTTCTGTTAGGTTCAGTACTATTTTCTTGATATAAAATTTCATCAATGGTTTGAAATACAGGATAGGTATAATAAGTTGTTTTGTATATTTGATTACTCAATACGATGACCGTAACTTTATCTTTTGGTCTTATCTGAAAAGAAGTACGATATCCGTGCCACCACCCATTGTGAAACCAAATCGTTTTACTACTATCCTGTACATCTTTTATTCTTATTCCACAACCATATAGTATCCCATATTTTTTGGTATTTACGCCACTGGTCATAATATGCATCATAGTGTCATTCAGTATTTTGTTGTTTAATAAACATTGACTAAAGTTGAATAAATCGTGAATATTAGAATAAATACTTTTGTCGCCTAAGATAAAATCACCTGCATAAAAAGGTATATTTCTACTCTTGTATTCAAGAGAACTGGCGGTATTTTCATCAAAAACATCTACAAAATAGATGGTATTGGTATTAGGCATGTTACAAGGGATAAAAATTTCTTTTTTTAGAAAGTCAGAATAATTCATACCTGAAATTTTTTCTACCAAACATGCTAACAGGGCATAATTGGTATTACAGTACTTGTATTTTCGCCCTGCTTTGAATTCAGGGTGTGGTTTTTTTTGCACTAACAGGTTTAATACCGAATGGTGCGACAGGATGGTATCTTGACGACCGATGTCAGGCATCCAGTGTAAATAATTTGGTAATCCCGATGTGTGTCTGAGTAAATGTTGAATTTTTATAAATGAATAAGGAAATTCAGGAATATATTTTTGTACTTCATCATGTATGTTCAGTAATTTCTTTTCGTATAGTTTAAGAATAGCTATTGATGTAAAAATTTTACTCACAGATGCCAATTGAAAAACACTATTTGTATTCAGGCATTTTTTTCGTTTTATGTCGCTGTATCCAAAGGCATTCTCATAAATAATTTTATTATTTATGGCTACCAATACACAACCATTGAACATTTTTTGTTTGAATAATTTTTCATAATGTTCATGTATTTTTTGAGATAAAGATCTAATTGTATTTGTGTTTAATTCAATTTTATTGATATTTTTTATTGATATCTTTGTATCAGTTGTATTGTCTTTAAAATATGATGAAACATCCGTTTCTGCGGGTTTTGTAAAAAATATCAAAAAGAATATAAACAAAAGTATATGCTTATTTTTCATCTTCATCTTTGTATTGATTGTAATCAATTTTATTTCCCCAATAATTCATTTGTTGCTTAATCCATTCTTTTCGTTGGCAAATATAAGGACTACAAGGATTGGCTTTGTATTTTTTAGGACTGGGCAATATGGCAGCAATGGCTGCAGACTCATCTTTATTTAATTGGTGAGCATGCTTTTTGAACCAATACATAGAAGCTGCTTCTGCACCATATATACCTTTCCCCATTTCTACAATGTTAAGATACATTTCCATTATTCTTTCTTTACTCCATAATGTTTCTATCAAAAAAGTAAACCACATCTCCAGTGCTTTTCTGAAATAATTTCGACCATCCATAAGAAATAAATTTTTTGCTGTTTGTTGTGATATCGTGCTGCCACCTCTTTTTATCTTTTTATATTTTTGGTTCTGCTTAAATGCTTTTTCTATTGCTTCCCAATCAAAACCATAATGTTCCAAATACTTTTGATCTTCACTACATATCACAGCTAACTGTAATTTGGGAGATATTTTTTCTAACCCCACCCATTCATATTTCCATTTTATTTCTTCTCCATTTATTTTTTGCTCTATCATTCTTTTCACCATCAATGGTGTAAATGGTGGATGTATCCATCTAAACATTAATACACTCAAAGCAGATACAATAATGAATATAAAAATAATTTTCAATAAAAAAACAGCAATAGACCGAAAGCATCCCATAATTGGCTGCAAAAGTATTTGTAACTTTGCAAGAATCAAATACTTTAAAAAATATTTTTTCAACAGAGCATTTTGAATAAAATGAAAGAAAAAGTCAAGATATTTGTACTGCTTATTATAGCAATGTACTTCGGATACAGATCATATAAAATATTTTTTTATAATCCGGATATTGATTTTGAGAAAATGCAATTAAAAACCTTGGACAATAAAAATTTTCAATTGAATCACACACATCTTCAATCAACCATCATTGTATTTTTTCAGACATGGTGCGGTCCTTGTGTCTCTGAAATGAAATTGATACAAAAAAATTATCGTATGTTTAGCTTTACTAAAATTTATTTTATATCTGATGAGTCGTCTGAAAAATTGTATGCATTGAAAAATCGCTTACGTTTAGATAGTGTGAATATACTTTTTTACCATGAAAAATTGGTTTCTATAGGTATAGAAAGTTTCCCTACGAGTTATATTATTAAAAATAATGAAATTATGGAAACACACAAAGGTGCTTTTATAGATGAAAATAATTTTGAAGGTGAAATTTTTCATTTACAAAAAATACTAGAATAATATGCACGATATAGAACCATTTTATAATTGGCGAAATTTATACCAGGCAGAATACGATGAACGTTCTCCTTTTTATGGAAGAGAATATAGTACGAACGAATATACCAATAAAATATACAATTATCTTATTCACCCGCAGTGGGATAGTATCAATAGTGAAACCCTGTACGTAAAAATTCTGTTTATTGATTATCATAAACATTTTGCTATCATTGAAATGCTGGGTGAATGGAATGATGCTATTGGCAACGATATTATGCATTTGAAAAGGAATGTAATTGATGAATTATTGTATCAGGGTATTAAGTATTTTATCCTGATCGGCGAAAATGTTTTGAATTTTCACTCTTCGGATGATAGTTATTATGAAGAATGGCTGGCAGAGTTAGAAAATTTTGGGTGGATAGTATTGCTGAATTTTAGACAACATGTATTAGATGAAATGAAGCAGGCATATTTAGATCGTTATTTGTTTTGGTATGAGTATATGCAGAATGCGCAATGGAGAAAGACCACTCCTCATATATTATTTAAACTTATAAGTGAGTATATTAAACACAATCATTTACTTTCTGAATAGAGGATTTGCCATTCATTTTTTTATCAATAAAATTATTAAATTTGCCATCAAAAAATCAGATTATGGAAAGTCAAAGCATTTTAGATACGGCTCGTGCACAAATGGAAAAAGCCATTAAGCATCTGGAAAATGAACTCACCAAAATTAGAGCAGGAAAAGCTAATCCATCTATATTAGAAAATGTAATGGTAGAATATTATGGCTCAAAGGTACCTGTTTCTCAAACTTCTAGTATCAATACACTGGATGCAAGAACATTGCTTGTTCAACCATGGGAAAAAAACATGCTTACGCCTATTGAAAAAGCTATACAAGTGGCCAACCTTGGATTTAATCCACAAAATGATGGCACTGTTATCAGAATAAGCATACCACCTCTTACCGAAGAAAGAAGAAAAGAACTGGTAAAAATGTCTAAGCACGTCGTAGAAGAAGCTAAAATAGGTGTTCGTAATGCCCGTAAAGAAGCAATGGAAAATATTAAAAAACTTCAAAAAGATGGAATGCCAGAAGACGGAGCAAAATCGCTGGAACAAAAAGTACAAAAACTAACAGATGAGTACATTGCTAAATGTGATAAACACATGGAACTGAAAGAGAAAGAAATCATGACAGTCTAGATTTTCTATATGAAATTTCTGAAAAAACTCTTGCTCAACAGTATTTTTATTTTCATCATCCCTTATTTTCTCAAAGGCATACACATTGATGGTTTTTTTACTGCCTTGCTTTTTACACTCGCCATGGCGCTTCTAAATGTACTACTCAAACCTGTTTTAATTGTTCTTTCTTTCCCCATTACTGTTTTTACATTAGGTTTATTCATAGTTGTCATCAACACCATTCTAGTTTATCTTGCTGCATTTATTACAGGGGGCGTGCAGATCAATAATTTTATTTATGGGCTTATTTTTTCTTTAATTATTAGTTTCATCACCTCTATAGTAGATTGGGTAATTGATAGTAATAGTAGCACCGATACAGAATAAATATAAATTAAGATTTTTGTTTTATATGCAGAGAAAAACATATTGCTTCATTTTCCTTGATGCTTTTTTACGTTTTCCTGATAGGATTGGAAGGGGGATGGATTCAAATTAAAAATTTATCTTCTTTATTTACAATATTATTACCACCTTTGCATAAAGTATTTGATATGAAAAATATCGCCATATTCCTGCTACTTCTCATTCATGCTTTTGTTTATTCTCAATCTGGTAATACAATTATAGACAGCATTATGTCTAATGGTATTTATCGTTCTTACCGCTTATATATCCCATCTAATTATACAGGAATTCATCCGGTGCCTCTTATCTTGAACTTACATGGCTATAC
>DAHXOV010000260.1 GCA_027364695.1 bacterium | reverse complement strand
GGTCTGCTGCAGGGGTTGTCGCACTTTTTGCCTGATTTTGAGCATGGCTTTGAACTGGAGCAAAAACAGCTAAAAAGCCTGTTACTCCTAATACTAATCCTAGTTTTTTCATAGTTGTAATTTTTAAATTAATGAATAATTTTTCTGCAAATATAAAGATTTTTTTTTGAACAAAATATACAAAAAAATTTTAATTATTCTAAATGAGAATAAAAAAATGTATCTTTGAGCCGATTTCAAAAAATTTTTCTATTTATGAACTTACATGAATACCAAGGTAAACAAATTTTAAAATCTTTTGGAGTAGCCATTCAAGAGGGAATTGTTGCAGAAACATTAGAGCAAGCCATCCATGCCTATGAAGAAATAAAAAACAAATACAAGGCTTCTGTTGTAGTAATAAAAGCCCAAATCCACGCAGGAGGAAGAGGTAAAGGAGGGGGAGTAAAAGTAGCAAAAAACAAAGATGAACTCAAAGAAAAGGCATCTGCTATTTTAAGTATGCAGTTGATTACCCCACAAACAGGACCAAAAGGGAAAAAAGTTCATAAGATACTGATTGCTCAGGATGTTTATTACCCAGGACCCAATCCTACAAAAGAATTTTATATGAGTATTCTTTTAGACAGAGCCAAAAACAAAAATGTAATTATGTACTCTACAGAAGGTGGCATGGATATTGAAGAAGTAGCAGAAAAGACACCCCACTTGATATGGAAAGAAACGATTGACCCAAAAGTAGGATTACAAGCATTTCAAGCAAGAAAAATTGCTTTCAATTTAGGCTTATCAGGCAATACATTTAAAGAAATGGTGAGATTTGTAACTCACCTCTGTAAAGCATACGAAAGCATCGATGCCAACCTGTTTGAAATCAACCCGCTACTCAAAACCTCTGATGATAAAATCATGGCTGTAGATGCTAAAGTAGTACTGGATGACAATGCTCTTTTCAAGCATCCCGATTTAGCAGCAATGAGAGATATTAGCGAAGAAGACCCTATAGAAGTAGAAGCGAAAGCAGCTGGGCTAAATTATATAAAACTAGATGGCGATGTAGGGTGTATGGTTAACGGAGCTGGGCTTGCTATGGCTACCATGGATATTATCAAACTATCCGGAGGAGAGCCCGCTAATTTCTTAGATGTAGGCGGCACCGCCAATGCAGAAAGAGTAGAAAAAGCATTCCAAATCATCCTCAAAGACCCTCGTGTAAAAGTCATATTCGTAAATATCTTTGGTGGCATCGTACGATGCGACAGAGTCGCACAAGGCATTGTAGATGCATATAAGAATATGGGGAATATCCCCGTCCCCATTATCGTACGACTTCAAGGTACAAATGCCCAACAAGCTAAAGAAATTATAGACCAATCAGGATTAAAAGTATTCTCCTCCATAGAATTACAAGAAGCAGCAAATCTTGTCAAAAAACTTATTAACCACTAAAACTATATCAATATGAAAATACCTTCTTCTATCATCATGGCGTCTGTTATCAGCGCCTTTCTGAATGTCTCTTGCTCAGGAGATAAAACAGAAGACGATATTGCTGTTAATAAAGACAGCACAGAAACAACGGCTCAACAAGGGAATCTTCCTTCCAACTACGAAACCTTTTTTCAAGTCCCCTCGCCAGGAGAAATGCTTACCTTTATTAAATCAGTAGGAAAAAGAGATAAAACCAAGGTAGAGATTCTCAATTCAACCGACAACCTCAAAAAATATACTGATAACAAATCAAAAGCCCTGAACTTTGGTATCTATTCCACCGACCTGAGTTATTGCAGTATCTTTAATATGGGCGCCGAAGCCATCAAATACTTCAAAGTAGTAAAACAACTGGGCGACCAATTAGGGCTATCTTCTACTATCAAACCCGATGTGCTTGCAAGAATAGAAAAAAATATAGACAACACCGATTCTTTGAGCATCATTACAGACGATTTATATTTCTCAAGTTTTGAAGCATTAGATGAAAGCAAGCAAGGGCAAACACTTGCTCTCGTGGTAGCTGGTGGATGGATAGAAAGTATGTATATTGCTGTAAATATGGTGGATAAATTTCAATCTACAAATCAAGTAGTGCAAAGAATAGCCGACCAAAAATATACATTGGAAAATTTAATTGAGTTTCTTAAAAAACACGAATCAGATTCTGATGATATCAAACAGATAAAATCAGATATGGAAAAATTGATGGAGCCTTTTTATTTATTAAAAGAAGAAAAAGTAAGTGATACAGATAAACAAATAGCTGGTAAAAAAATTATCGGAGGTGGTGTCAACTTAATCATTGATGAAAAATTATTTAATGAAATAAAAAATAAAATTGTTTCTATCCGTCAAAATTATACTCAAAATCAATAAAACTACTACTATGAAAAAAGTTAATCTTTTTGCATTGATAACCTTATTTTCTGCGTCTATGCTTTTTGCACAAAAAAGAGAATTAAAATCTCAAGCCTCCGTATGCGGGCAGTTTCACAAAAAATACTGTAAACTAGAAAAAGAAAAAGATGAAGATGAATCATGGCAATACAACTCTCAAAGCCGCAGCGGTTTATTTTCACAAGGGATGAATTCAAAAATCAGATGTGTCATTTACAAAGGAATGGATTACCGACTCACTTTGTGTGCAGAAACAGCACTAGGAGATAAACTTAATTTCAAAATTTACGATGCTAAAACCAGTGAACTTTTATTTGACAATGCCTCTGCCGAAAATGCACAAATGTTTGAATTTCAAAGCTCTTCTACACGCCCCATCATTATTGAAGTTTTTGTGCCCGAAGGCGCAACAGAAGCAGGAAACGCTCTCAAAGCCAAAGACGCCGCCTGCTTAGGATTGCTTATTGAACACAAAAAAACAGATACTCAGGGCTTTTCCAAGTATTAATCACATAAAATGTTACTTTTTACTTCCAATCCCCTGCCTTTATTCAAAGCAAAGGGAATGTTTATTTTTCACCAATCTAAGTTTTTATGAGTCCTCTTAAAAAAGAACACAAAAAAATTACCACGCACGCTTTATATGAAATGAAAGAAGCAGGGGTAAAAATATCTATGCTTACAGC
>DAHXOV010000247.1 GCA_027364695.1 bacterium | reverse complement strand
ACCTAAACTAGCACTTGTAAAAGGCATTGTCATAGATGCTGATACTCAACAACCCATAGGCGCAAAACTCAATGTTACAGACAATGAAAAGAATACATCTATAGGAGATTATACTGCCAACGAAGTAAGCGGAAATTTTTTAATTTCCCTCCCATCAGGAAAAAATTATGGCATCA
Organism: bacterium; assembly: GCA_027364695.1. Classification (GTDB taxonomy): domain Bacteria; phylum Bacteroidota; class Bacteroidia; order B-17B0; family Aurantibacillaceae; genus BPGX01. Next base: position 2,354 of record DAHXOV010000247.1, on the reverse strand, counting down.
ATGTAAATGCGGATGGATATATGTTCCATTCCGAAAATTTTAATCTACCTGATTCCGCACAGTTCAAAGAATATTTCATTAAAATAGAACTTAAAAAATTAAAAGAAGGAACCAAAGTGATATTAAAAAATATTTTTTTTGACTATGACAAAGCCACTTTAAGACCCGAGTCTGCGCCTGAATTAGATAAAGTAGTAGTGCTGATGAATCAAAATCCTAATATAAAGGTAGAAATTTCTGGACATACTGATAGCAAGGGATCGGATGAGTATAACTTAAAATTATCTCAAAACAGAGCCAAATCGGTAGTAGATTACATAGTGTCAAAAGGTATCTCCTCCAATCGTATCTTAGCAAAGGGCTATGGTGAGACCCAACCAATTGATACCAACGAAACAGAAGAAGGCAGACAAAATAACAGAAGAGTAGAATTTAAAGTTATTTCTGCCAATTAATATCAAACCGTTAAAACTTCCTTTATATCTATGAAATTTTGAATGGGGTTGATGCTGTTCCATATCCATGCGTTGAGGCATATTCCATAAAAATTAGCGGTCTTGGCTTTTTTTGCTGTTTCAATATCTATCCCACCTCTTACCACTAGTTTTTTTCCTGTTTTTTGCATTTCAATAACTCTTAATGGATGATATCCTATATTAAAATCTTTAGTAATTCTATTAAAAACACCACGAAGTAAATAATAATCAAACTTGTATTTCTCTGAATTAAAAATATCGGATGATTTACTATAAGATCTGGTGTGAATGAGTTTTTTTCTAAATATTTTCTCTCTTTGAAATAAACACCAATTTCTGAAAGTTCTTTCGAGATGATGCTTTGTAAAATGAATACCTTTGAGTGAAAAACGAAATGCCAGATCGTGATGCGAATGAATAATAATTTTATTATGAAAATGAAATGGAATGGCGGAGATGTATTCTACCATTCTTCTTGTACTCATTTTGGGTTTGGACAGATGTAGAGTATCCAGTCCTAGTTCAAATAGATGTATGACATTATCTATTTCTTTTTCTTGAGTTTGATTAGGGGTCATGAGCATTATTTCCATTGAAAGTGCTTTTTAATATCGCTCAAAAATAATGGATTTTTTTCTAATGCATTGCCTATGACCAAGCAGTCAGCAGAAGAATGAATATATTTTTCTATAGCATCAATAGAACTAATACCACCACCAACTATTAATGGTAAAGAAAGCTGTTGTTTTATGTAATTCACAATATTCGGATGAATGATCTTTTGTGCGCCACTTCCTGCTTCTAAGTATATAGCTTGCATACCAAGCATAGCAGACGCCAAGCAAGTATGGTAGATAATTTTTTTATATTGAGGCAGAGCGGAAGTATTTGTAATTTTTTCGGTCATAGAAATATTGTTTCCATTGATAAGAACATAAGCTGTTGGGAGCGAAGGAATATTGTATTTATGAATAACAGGAGCAGCTTGGATTTGTTTTTGAATAAGGTACTCGGGATTTCTACCTGAAACAAGGGAAAGAAATAAAATCCCATCGGCAAGGGGACTGATTTGTTTTTCATCGCCTGGAAAAATAATAATGGGTTTATCAGAGTGTTTTTTGATTTTGAGAATGCTTTGATGGATGGTTGATTTGTGAAGCAGGCTGCCACCAACAAGAAAAAAATCTACGAAAGAATCCTGAGCTAAAAGAACAACTGCTTCATTGAACTTATCAGGATCAATAAGCGCAGCTATTTTAGGTCTATTTTTCCTTCTTTGTAAAAGTAATTTTATTTTAGGAGACCACATAAGTAATGATCAGTGGATAAAGTGAGTGTGAATGAAGTAAATATTCTTTTTCTTTGTTATCAAAGATAATTTTTGCAGTAATATAAGGTAATTTTACTTGTGTAATATGAATGTGCTGTTGGAGAGATATTTTATCTGTACCGTGTATTTTAAATAATGCTTCTTTTGTTGTCCATAATAAACAAAGCATATAAAGATCTTTTTTTGACAGGTGAATTTCTTGAGCACTTAAAAATTTATCTTTGATAGTAATTAATTTTTCTCGTTGTGTTTCTATATCTATACCTGCACAGGTATTTTTATGTAATTGAATGGCAAGATAATTAATCGTATGAGAGATAGAAATACTTTTATATGCTGTATCATTGATGAGCGGTTTGTTATTAGCATTAAAATATAATTTTGCTTCTTGATGATTAGTAATTTTTATTATTTCATTTTGTATAAATGTTCTGTAATTTGTGCTTCTAACAGTGGGTGGGAGAGATAATACTTTCTCTTCAAATTGCCACAATGCCGTGTAATACTGGTTGGTGATATGAGTAAAAATTCTCTGTACCAACATTTTT
>DAHXOV010000239.1 GCA_027364695.1 bacterium | reverse complement strand
TTTTATTTTTTTTAAGTTTATTACTTTTTTTGTTCTTTTTTTTTTGTGTTTTTCCTTTTTTATTGACAGATTTTTTTACCATAACATTTGTTTTTAAGTTAATGATGATTTTGTTTTATATTTTGACAGAATTTTGAATATAAGGAGATTTTTGTATGACCACACAGATAAATATATTATCATCTAATTCTTCGCCCGATTTTAAATTATCCGATAATTGCATATCTATACGTTCGCATAATGTTTCTGTGCAAATATATTCTTTTAATTGATTGACGACTTCAAAAATAATCGGATGGTTGTATTGTAAATAAACAGAAATTCTATCCGTAATATCTAAATTATTTTCCTTTCTCAAATTTTGAATGCGATTAATAATTTCCCTTGCCAATCCTTCTTTGTATAATTCAGGTGTGATAGTAATATCTAATGCTACAGTAACGTTGCTTTTTGTGGCTACTTTCCATCCTGGCACATCTACAGGAACAATTTCTACATCTTCTTCAGTAAGTATTATTTCTTCATTTTGATATTCTATTTTGAATGTTCCTGTACTTTCTATTTCTGACATTACATTATCAGAATATTTTGCTAAATATTGTTGTAAAAATTTAGTATGCTGAGGATATTTTTTCCCCACTGACTTAAAATTAAGTTTGATATTTTTTAGTATTTTAATCCTTGTTTCGTCTACCACTTCAAGATTTTTAATATTCACCTCATTGAGTATAATCTCTTTTACTTCTAATACTTTATTTTTCACTTCTTTGTTCAATACAGGCACTTGCACTAATTGTAAAGGCTGTCTTACTCTTATATTTTCTTTTTTTCGGATAGATAAAATGAGAGAGGATATACTTTGTGCAAGATACATTTTCTCTTCTAATTCTTTATCAATTTCCTTTATATTTACCTTCGGAAAATCTGATAAATGAACAGATTCTGCCTTCAATAAAGAACCATTAGCTGGAGTTCCATTTTTCAGATTAAGGTACAACCAATCAGCAAAAAAGGGAGATATAGGTGCCATCAAATGACACAACACATATAAATTGTAATGCAATACTTCGTATGCAGATATTTTATCATCCGTTTTCATATTCTTCCAAAATCTGCGGCGAGAAAGACGAACATACCAATTACTCAATTGTTCATCCACAAATTCCTCTATTACTCTCGCTGCCTTATGTGGTTCGTAGGACTCAAAATATGCTGTTGTTTCAATTATCAAACTATTGAGCTTTGATAATATCCAATTGTCCAATTCATGCCTTTTTTTTCTTGGTATTGTCAGAGTATCTGATGGTACAAAGTGATCCACATTGGCATACATTGCATAAAATTGGTACGTATTATACAAAGTAGAAAATAATTTTCTTTGTGTTTCTGTGATTCCATTGATGTCAAACTTCAAATTTTCCCAAGGAGCAGCATTACTTATCATATACCACCTGGTAGCATCTGCACCATATTTTTCCAGTGTTTCAAATGGATCCACCACATTTCCAAGACGTTTACTCATTTTATTTCCATTTTTGTCTAATACCAATCCATTACTCACCACATTTTTATATGCAATATTATCAAAAACTATAGTAGCAATAACGTGCAAAGTATAAAACCACCCTCTTGTTTGATCTACTCCTTCGGCTATAAAATCTGCAGGAAACAACTCATTTAATTGTTTGCATTTAAATGGATAACGATGTTGTGCATAGGGCATAGAACCACTATCAAACCATACATCAATCAAATCGTTCTCCCTCTTTAAAACAACTTCTTTACCTTCTTCGTCTATGACTACAAAAACAATATTATCTGCATACGGCTTATGCAAATCCAGTGTAGTAATAACTGTTTCGTCAATATTTCTTCTTTGATTATTCTCTTCATAAAATCCTTTGGATACACATTCTTTTTTATCGGATAATCTAATAGCCCTGCATTGTATCAACTCATTTCTTGAAGATACCACTATTTCATACATAGCGTTTTCATCTCGCCATACTGGTAATGGTATTCCCCAATACCTTGACCTAGACAAGTTCCAATCATTTACATTCTCTAACCAATTACCAAATCTACCTGTTCCCGTGCTTTCAGGTTTCCATTTAATTTGTTTATTTAATTCCACCATTCTATCTTTGATAGCAGTAGTTTTAATAAACCACGAATCCAAGGGATAGTAAAGCACCGGTTTATCTGTACGCCAACAATGGGGATAATTATGCTCATACCATTCCTTCTTAAACAACTTGCCTTCCGCTTGAAGTTTCAAAACAATCCTCTCATCTACATTCAAATACCCTAATTTAGAAGTATCTGAAATAATACTCTTCAACTTCTCCTTTTGCACATTTGTCCAATACGCTTTCTCCTCTTCTGACAAATAGGCTTCCTTTACTGGCTCTTCCCCATACAAAAAGACATCATCACTTACTTCTTTCAAAAACTTACCCTTCCAATCCACCAAAGTAAGCGAAGGTAAAGAATGCTCTTTAGATAGCTTAAAATCATCCTCACCAAAACTTGGAGCAATATGCACGATACCTGTTCCATCCTCTGTTGTTACAAAGCTCCCTGTTACAATTCTAAAAGCACTTTCCTCTGGTTTTACAAATGGTAAAATCTGCTCATACTTGATATCCAACAATTTTTCCCCTTTAAATTCTGCAATCACTTGATAAGGTATCTTCTTCTTTGCTATATCTATGTCATCAAAATCAAGTAGCCCATTCTCCGCCACAAAATACCTATTCAACAATGACTTGGCAAGTATAACAATCATCCTTTCATTTTGTTGTTTGTTTTTTGGAAATGGATGATAGGTCTTCACTGCCACATAGTCAACATCAGGATGCACCGCAAGCCCCGTGTTAGATGGCAATGTCCAAGGAGTAGTTGTCCACGCCAAGGCACACACCGGTAAATCATGCTGAAATATATCACTCACATCAGAATAAATATTTCCCATCGCATTGTCTTTCGCAAAAGGAGCGATCAATTTGAACATTACAACAGCACTTCTGTCCTTCACTGCTCTATAACAGCCTGGCTGATTAAGTTCGTGCGATGACAAGCCTGTCCCCGCAGCAGGAGAATAGGGCTGTATGGTATAACCCTTGTACAACAAACCCTTATCATATATCCGCCTGAGCAACCACCAAACCGACTCAATATAATCATTATCATAAGTAATATAAGGATGTTTCATATCCACCCAATAACCCATCTTATCTGTCAATTCCTCCCACTTATTTGTATATCGCATCACTGCTTCACGACATTTTTTATTATATTCTTCTACAGATATTTTTTTTCCAATATCCTCCTTGGTAATGCCCAGATCTCTCTCTACTCCAAGTTCTACAGGCAATCCATGTGTATCCCATCCCGCTTTTCTTTCTACCAAATAACCCTGCATAGTTTTAAATCTACAAAAAATATCCTTGATTGTTCTGGACATCACGTGATGAATGCCTGGTAATCCATTTGCACTTGGAGGACCTTCATAAAACAACCACTTTGGCGCATTCTTCCTGTTTTCCAAGGACCGCTTAAAGCACTCATTTTCCTTCCAATATGCAAGAATATTTTTATTGATTTCAGACAAATTAAGTTGCTTGTACTCAGGATATTTTTTCATAGTACTAAAAAAATGAGTGGCGAAAATAAGCAAATTATTTTATATTAAAAAACATAATTTCAAGCATAGAATAATCCTACAGATTTTTTTGATTATTTGCTTTTTTTATTTGGACGTGTCGTCTCTCAAAAATTTTTTATCTTCTAAATAAACATTTAAAAAGGCTCTATCATCAAAGCATCTGACATATATTTACGCGATCCTCCAAGTGTATTCAAAACAGAAAATAACTTTGAATGGCAATAAAATAAAAACGTCCCAATATCTTTATTCCTCTAAATGCTTCTTCACCTCCTCTATTTCCCTTTTTACCTGATTAGAAACTTCACCTGTTCCTGCCATGATATCTTTCTGGATACTGCCTGATGCCCGCTTAAATTCATTTATCCCTTTTCCTAAAGTTCTGGCTATGTTAGGCAAGCCCTTACTACCAAACAACAGCAATATAACAAACAAAATTGTCAAGATCTCTCCTGTGCCCAAATTTAAAAACAAACTTATCATTTGAATATTTTTTTATTGATAAACTTATACAACACAATACCACCTGTTACAAATACTACTACTACAAAGAATAAAATAAATACATCCGATAACGATAATCTCTCTTGCATATTCTAATTATCAAGGTTGGCGTCCATATTCGTATTTTCCTGCAATTCCACCACCACTCCCATAGATGTAAATTTCTCTATTCTCTGATTGATTCTCTCTTCTGCATGGATATGTTTAAGTTCTGCCAAGCTTTTCAAAATAGTTTCTTTCATATAGACAGCCGCCTGCTGCGGATGACGATGAGCGCCACCCAAGGGCTCGGGAATAATTCCATCAATCAGTTTGAACCTCAACATATCATCTGCTGTAAGT
>DAHXOV010000235.1 GCA_027364695.1 bacterium | reverse complement strand
AGAGAACACATCCTGTTAGCTCGTCAGGTAGGCGTTCCACGTATCGTTGTTTTTCTTAACAAAGTAGATATGGTAGATGACCCTGAACTGCTGGATCTTGTAGAAATGGAAGTAAGAGATCTCCTCTCTTTCTATGGCTATGATGGAGCTAATGTACCTGTGATTCGCGGTTCTGCACTAGGTGCTTTGAATAGAGAACCAAAATGGGTAGAAAAAGTAGTTGAACTAATGAAAGCAGTGGACGAGTATATCCCATTACCTCATCGCGACAAAGACAAACCATTCTTAATGCCTGTAGAAGATGTATTCACCATTACAGGGCGCGGTACAGTGGCGACTGGTAGAATTGAAACAGGCGTTATTAATACAGGTGATGAAGTTGAAGTCATTGGATTTAATGCCGAAAAATTAAAAACCATTGTTACTGGTGTAGAAATGTTTAGAAAAATACTTGACTTTGGTGAAGCAGGAGACAATGTAGGACTATTGTTGAGAGGCATCGAAAAGAAAGACATTCGCAGAGGTATGGTGATAGCAAAACCAGGCTCTATCACACCTCATACCAAATTCAAAGCAGAAGTTTATATCCTTAAAAAAGAAGAAGGTGGAAGACATACCCCATTCCATAACAAATATAGACCCCAATTCTACTTCCGTACTACCGATGTAACAGGAGAAATACAACTGGAACAAGGCAGAGAAATGGTAATGCCAGGAGATAATGTAACTATCACCGTACAGTTAATCGCTCCTGTAGCTATGGACAAAGGATTACGTTTTGCTATCCGTGAAGGCGGACGTACCGTAGGTGCAGGCCAGGTAACTGAAATATTGGAATAATATAAGAAAGAAAAATACACAAAATGTCCCATTCTACTGATATTTAATACAGAAGAAAGGGGGTTTTGTGTTTCATACACGGGCATAGTTCAATGGTAGAATAGCGGTCTCCAAAACCGTTGATGGGAGTTCGAATCTCTCTGCCCGTGCGACTTCTTACTAAAAAATCAAATTCTTGCCAAAAAAATTATTATTTTTTTGGTATTGAAAAATTATTTACATTTGCACCCCCTAAAAAAATCCAACATGTCTTCTATTTCCTCCTTCATTAAAGAATCTTACAACGAATTAGTAAACAAAGTCAACTGGCCCACATGGGCAGAATTACAAGAAAGCGCTTTGATAGTATTAGTCTCTTCTATCATCATCGCTTTGGTTGTATTTGTCATGGATACAGCCTTTTCAAAAATTATGGAACTCATATATCAATTAGTAAGCAATATTTAAATACTTAATTTACAATCATGACTGAAAAGAGTAATAACATAGACCAAAATATATCTGTTAAGCCAAATATAGAAATGAAATGGTATGTAATTAAAGCCATTAGTGGACAGGAAAAAAAGGTAAAATCTTATATTGAGTCAGAACTGCACAGATCTAAACTCAGTAACTTTGTTTCTCAAATACTAATACCCACAGAAAAAATTATTCAAATAAGAAGTGGAAAAAAAATAACCAAAGAAAGAAATTACTTCCCTGGATACATATTAATAGAAGCTAATTTAAACGGTGAAGTAAAACACACCATCAGAAATGTACCTGGTGTGCTGGGTTTCTTATCTGAAACCAAAGGCGGCGAACCCATCCCCTTAAGGTCATCAGAAATCAATAAATTATTAGGAAAGGTAGATGAATTATCAGATTCTGATGGAGTAATAGAAGCAAACTTTTCAATCGGAGAATCTGTGAAAATTATCAATGGCCCATTTAATAGCTTTACAGGAGTGATAGAAGAAATAAATACCGAGAAAAAGAAATTAAAAGTAACCGTAAAGATATTTGGAAGAAAAACGCCGGTAGAACTTAATTTTGGAGAAGTGGAAAAAGAATAAACATATTGAAGTCCCTTTTGAGACACGGCTTACTCGCTGCTTCCAAGTCCGCTGCCTTCAAAGAACTTCAAATACAAAAACAAACAAAATAAATTATGGCAAAGCAATTATTCGCAATCGTTAAACTTCAAATCAAAGGTGGTGCCGCTAATCCTGCCCCTCCTATTGGTCCTGCTTTAGGTGCCAAAGGAGTAAATATTATGGAGTTCTGTAAACAATTCAATGCTCGCACACAGGAAATGAAAGACAAATTATTACCCGTGATAATCAATGTATACTCAGACAAAACATTTGACTTTGTCATCAAAAGACCTCCTGTGGCAGCTCAAATCAAAGAAATGTCTAAAATATCCAAAGGCTCAGATCAAAGCAATCGTAAGAAAGCAGGAGGCATTACATGGGATCAGATCAAAAAAATTGCAGAAGACAAACTCCCCGATATGAATTGTTTCACTATTGAAAGCGCCATGAAAATGATAGCTGGTACAGCAAGAAGCATGGGCCTTAATGTAGTTGGAGAACCACCATTTAAAAACAATTAATCCAATTCAAAACCGCTATTACCGCTTAAAGGCGGGAGGAAAAAATGAAAATTATGACAAAAATAACAAAAAAAAGAAAGCAAATCCTTTCAAAAGTGGATACTACTCAACCCTATTCACTAGAAGAGGCTGCTAAACTTGTTAAAGAAACAAACACTACCAAATTTGATGCTACCATAGATGTCGCTATCCGCCTTGGTATTGATCCTAAAAAATCTAATCAACTCGTAAGAGGTACAGCCATGCTTCCTCATGGTACAGGAAAATCTGTAAAAGTACTCGCCCTTGTACTACCTGATAAAGAAGAAGAAGCGAAAAAACATGGTGCCGATTATGTGGGATTAGATGAATATATTGAGAAAATAAAAGGTGGATGGACAGATGTAGATGTCATTATTACTACTCCCAACGTGATGGGTAAAGTAGGTGCATTAGGTAAAATTTTAGGACCTCGCGGTTTAATGCCTAACCCAAAAACAGGCACCGTTACTATAGAAGTAGGTAAAGCCGTGCAAGACGCTAAAGCCGGTAAAGTAGAATTTAAAACCGACAAAACCGGAATTATTCATTCTGTAGCAGGAAAAGTATCTTTTGAACCACAAAAAATAGCTGAAAACGTCAATGAACTCGTTCAAACAATAATAAAACTAAAACCAGCAACGGCTAAAGGCGCCTACATCAAATCTATTACATTAAGTAGCACCATGGGACCTGGAATTAAATTAGACACGAAAAACATCAATTAAAAAAAACTATTATGAACAAAAATCAAAAAGCAGAGGTCATCCAAGAACTCATTGACTTATTCAATTCTACAGATAAAGTCTATCTTGCTGAGCTTTCTACTATTAACGGTATAAATACAAATTCAATTCGCCGTGCTTGCTTTGAAAAAAAAGTAAAGATAAGAGTAGCAAAAAACACGCTTATTGAAAAAGCCATTGAACAATGTACCCGCAAAGACGTATTTACAGAACTCATACCTTATCTTAGAGGCGAGACTGCATTAATGTTCGTATACGAAGCCCCCAACGCACCTGCTAAAATTATTAAAGAATGGAAAGAAAAATGCAATGGCAAACCTATCCTCAAAGCAGCTTATGTAGAAGAAACACTATATGTAGGCGACGAATCGGTAGAAACATTATCTCAATTAAAAACTAAAAACGAACTCATTGCAGACCTTATCGCGCTATTACAATCACCAATACGCAGCGTAATCTCTGCGTTAGAAAACAAAAAAGGCGAAGAAAACGCCGCATAAAAACATCAAAAAAATACAAAAAAACAATACAATAACCTCAAAAAACAACAATTATGGCAGATGTAAAATCAATTGCAGAAACACTCGTAAATCTAACAGTAAAAGAAGTACAAGATCTTTCTAAAATCTTGAAAGATGAGTATGGAATAGAACCCGCTGCTGCTGCTGTAGTGGTAACAGGCGGAACTGCTG
>DAHXOV010000058.1 GCA_027364695.1 bacterium | reverse complement strand
GCTTTTGCAGCAGCCTCTGCAGCAGCGATAGAATCTGCCTTTCCTTTTTCAACAGCAGCGATGGAGTCTGCTTTTGTTTTTTCTCTTGCTTCAATTTCTTCTTTTGAAGGTCCGCAAGCTACGATAGCTACACCTGCAATGGTAGCTAGTACAAATGATACTGTTTTTTTCATTTTTTTAAATTTTTGTGGGGCAAATGTATGTAAATTAAAATTAAATGTAAAAATTTTTTTTCATTTTTTTATTTGACTCAATAAGAGGCTTTTTTGTAAGAGTGTATCTCCTATAAATATGTATTTTGCCACCTTGACTTTTGAGAGTTATTTTTAGCCAAAATTTGAACCGATGGTTGAACTCATTTTTTTAGGTACAGGCACATCGCAGGGAATCCCTCTGATAGGATGTGAATGTGAGGTATGCACTTCTTCTGACCCAAAAGACAAACGACTGAGGAGTTCGGTGCTTGTTTGTACTAAAAATACATCCATTGTAGTGGATACAGGTCCTGATTTTAGGCAACAAATGCTGAGGGAACAAGTAAAGAAATTAAATGCAGTTTTATTTACACATGAGCATAAAGATCACATCGCAGGACTGGATGATATTAGAGCATATAATTTTATTTTAAAGAAAAAAATACCAATATACGCAACTTCAAGAGTATTGAAAGCTTTAGAAAGAGAGTTCCATTATGTTTTTCATGACGATAAATATCCAGGAGTACCCGAGGTTGAAATAAATGAAATTGCAAAAGAGGCATTTTATATCAATGATTTGTATATACAACCAATAGAAGTATTGCACTACCAATTGCCCGTATGGGGGTTCATTTTTAATAATCAAATAGCCTACATTACAGATGCTAGTTTTATAAGTGAAGAAGAGAAAGCAAAACTAAAAGGTATGGATGTCTTCATAGTCAATGCTTTGAGAAAAGAAAAACATATTTCCCATTTTACATTAGAAGAAGCATTGGAGTTAATATCAGAATTAAAACCTGAACGGGCGTATCTTACACACATCTCTCATCAAATGGGCAGACACGATGAAGTAAGTACAATTCTTCCTGACAATGTGTTTTTATCTTATGATGGAATGAAAGTGAGAGGTGATTGAGTAAGCATATTACTTTTTGAGTCCTAAAATACATTTTATAGGATAGTGGTCGCTGATGTTTTGTGTCTGAGGATTATTTTCTGTGGAGAAATCAAGGGTTTGAAATGCGCTGTTGTGAAATATATAATCGATCCGTAGATAAATTTTGTCGTGATAAGTAATGCCAAAGCCATTGCCTTTTTCTATAAAAGCATCTTTATAATCGTTTTTTTTGAGTTGTTGCATAAGGTATGAGTTAGAAATGTCATTAAAATCGCCAACAAGCAGGGTAGGGTAGTGAGACGGTTGAGCAATGTGTAGTATGGTTTCTGCTTGCTGAGTTTTGAGTTGGTTGTTGTAATATATTTTTTCAATGAGACTTGCACCCTTGGCCGTCTTATCCAATGCCTGAAAGAAATTTTCATTATCAGGTTTTTGATTGAACTTCCATTTTTTCTTTTTAAACAAACTATAAGATTGCAGATGTATATTGAACACACGAATGGTATCTTTATTAAAAACAATATCAGAATAAATACAACCGTTATTTTTTGCATTATTAAAGTGCACAACAGATGGATTGATAATAGGATATTTGGACATAGTCAATAAACCCCAGTGATCATTTCCCCTGAGTGTAATAAAGTATGCAGTGTGAAAATAGTAATGAGGAAATAATTTTTTAAGATCATTATAGTTATTAAAATCACCACTGTCTTCAGAAGTGTAAAACTCCTGAAAACACATAATATCGGCAGGATTATTTTTCACGTATTCAAAAATTTTCTCTCTTGTCTGATAACTGTTCTGCCAATTGTATAGGTCAAAAAGCTTCACATTAAAGGACATTACAGATATTGTATTGGATAAATCGTTGCTCTTTTCAGCAAAACTAATATTATAGTATTCTTTTATTTGAGGGAAAAAGAAAATAAGAATAAGCAGTGCAATAACGAGATGTCTTATCTTGAAAGAAACAGCAAAAAAAATTATCCAAAAAAAATGCACTAATAGGAAAATTGGAAATAGCAGGGAAATAAAAGGAAGTAAAATGAAACTACTGGGGTGAATAAAAGTAGAATAATAGCTTGTGAATAGCAAGATACTACTGATGAAGAAGCTAAATTGAAAAATGTTTTTTACAAGAGTATAAAAAGTAAAGATTATTTTTTTGACAAAACTCATTAAACCCTATAATAGTAATGGGTAAATGTACTTACTTTACAAGTAATTTTTTATTGAGAACAGAATATTTAGTAATTATTTGCACAATGTATATGCCAGGGTTTATACTGGATATATTTATATCAGTAGAATGTTGTAAATAACTTTGTATAAGAACACTTTGCCCCAATGAATTGAATATTTGAATCTTGTATGGGTCATTTATATTTGTTTGGATATGTAGTATTTTAGATGTTTCTATAGGATTAGGATAAAGAATAAAATCGTTTTGTAATGATATTCCAGATTCATTGATGCCTAGCGCTTTTGTACTATCGCCCAGTACAGGATGCATCATAAGAGAACCCTTTACGGTCGACTGATTCCACACGCCTATACTATTGTAATAAGTATTGTCCGAATGATTGTAATTGACATCCAAACCTATGGTAACACTATATTGCGAGGAAGGCGGATAAGATTGAATGCCAAAAAAATAAGTGCCTGGAGAGAGCACCAATGGAGCAGTAAGATAATACCGAGGAATTTGATTGTATCCCCAATCCAAAAATTTTGGTTTCATTAAACTATCTCTGTAAATCAATGTACCTGGTTGTCCTGAAAAATTAGACCACACGCATATTCTGAAAATATCTTTATTGGATATATTAATGCTGTTAACAGGAATAAAGAAAATATCCATCGCCCGCAAAGTATCTGTAACATTGAGCGTGTATCTTTGAGCAAGCTGAGTGCCATAAAACTTTAAATAGTAACCCAACTCGGCTTGCCCATCATCATAAGCAAAATAATTCTTGAGAGCCGTGCACTGTACAATAGTGTCGTTCAAATTCCATGTGTCAGGAACAGTGTTGAGAAAATGTTTAGCATAAAATCGTGTTGTATCTGATGGACTGAAAGTATAGGAAAAACTGGGTTTTTGATGAACTGTAACAGTATTACTACCCGGGTTTACATTAGCACTTCCACCATTATAGTTGTATAAGAAGTTACCATTACTGTCGTAGATATTAAACTGATAATTTACATTCTTGGTAGTGTATTTATTATTATTCTTCATATAATTATTTACCTGTACAGCCATTTCCGATGGGAGAAAATGTTTGTAAGGCATGGCAGAATAATTTTTTAATAGTGGGCTGCTCATATAGTAAAATGCTACATCATCTATGATAGTATCTGTTTTGTAGAGATTTTTATCTAATTGGATATAATCTATGTGCCAGTGATCTACAGCACCAACGGGTGTAGCTTTGTTTCTGAATCTAAATTTAAATCCGTCGTATAAAAAAGCCGTATCCGTAATGTAGATATGTATTTTATTAAAAGCACTGTCATTCACAGGTGCTATATTGCTTCCTGTGATAGACCATATAATGTTTTTCCATTTATTTTGTGCTGGCATGAAGAAGTCTAAGATAAGAGAGTCATTCGTTTCGGGATTATCTCCATTCCCCATTCTTTGATAATAAAAGACAAGTGCAATACTATCGCTAGGGGTGTAGGTATAAGAGCCGTTTACGAATAAATTGATAGATCGGGAAGTAAGGGTATCTGCAGGTTCTGAAGCAGTAGAAGAGATAATGGTTTGATAAGGGTATCCCTTTTTATTTAGCCCATCAAATGTTGCTACTCCAAAAGAAATAGGATACTTTGCATAACCATAATTGATATAGACACTGGAATCCTGCCATTTGCTTACATCAGGATAAGCTTGTTTGTAGGCATAGTGAAAGTCGTCAAAAAAAGGCAGAGCTATGCTCGTAGAGAGTGTTTTGGAAGAATAAAATGGAGTGCCTTGTGTGAGGGATGGAAAAGTATAATAGTTGATGTTAGTAAACAATGGAAGCGTGTATTCTTGGGATACAAGAGTAAGAGGAAGAAAACAAGCTGGAATAAAAGAGAATGTATATTTGAAAATTGTATTTGATTTTTTAGCCATTCTTTGGATTTACTTTATTCAAAATTATTCAAACGAAGTTTCAGCCTTGTTTATTGTATCGCTATGAGCCGATGGTATAGCATTTCCTTTTTGCCCTATGATGAGATCAATAGCACTGCCTTTTTGGATGTATTTACCAGGTAAAATTTCTTTGTATTTGTAGAGTTGTTTGACAACACAACCATTGCAATAAGACAACTCATAGATGATTTTACCTACCTTAAGATCATAACTTTTGAGTATCATAATGGCTTGTCTCTCGCTTAAATCAACTAGTTTAGGCATCTCTATGCTTGGTGGCTGAAAGCTGGTGATAGTGATGTAGATATTTCTGTTTTCTTTTACTTTCGTATTTGGTTCAGGATTTTGATATACGATAATACCTGATTTTTCTTGTGGATGATAAATGCTGTCTATGATGGTGTAACGAAGTTTTCTACTGGTGATGATTTGAATACCTTTTTGAAGTTCTATTTTAGTAACATTGGGAGTATTAATATATTCATTGTGCTTGGTAAATTTATTTAAATATAGATTTATTATCCATAAAAAAGTAATAACAGAAATTACTGCTATGGAAAAGTGCAATAGATATATTTTTAGGATATTTTTGCTCATTCAAGACGGTCTTCCTGTTTCAGGATATTCTTCTTTCTATTTCCTGGTGAATTTTAGCAGCAAGTTCATATTTTTCTTCACTGATTGCTTTTTGTAATTTTTGATGTAGTTCTTCTAATGATAAACTTTTGAGCGTCTCTGCTGTATCTGATGAAGTTTTTTCTTCTGTACTAACATGTTCAGATTTTTCCTCTTCACTGGATGGTTGAATAGGAGTGATATTGTCGTTTTCATCTACGATGTATCCTGCTTCTTTAAGGATAAATTCATACACATAGATAGGCGCATCAAAACGAACGGCAATAGCAATAGCATCGCTGGTGCGAGCATCTATTTCGTGTTCAATTTCACCTGATACGTCTGTACAAATGAGCTTGGAGTAAAAAACACCCTCTACTAAATTGTAAATCAATACTTCTTTGACCAAGATATGAAAGGCATCAGCAAAATTTTTGAACAAATCATGGGAAATAGGTCTTTGTATTTTTACTTTTTCCAGTGCAATAGCTATAGATTTAGCTTCAAATGTACCAATAACAATAGGTAAGCGCCTGTTACCATTAAGCTCTTCTAGAAGTAACAAATAGTTGTTTTGATTGCTTTGCCCCGAAGATATTCCTATTATATTCATTAGTATTCTTTCCATGATATGATATATTCGCTTAGATATATAAAAAATTTTTCAAAAATAATTATTGATGTTGAGATGCTTTGAATTTCTTGATGGCTGCTGTGAACTTGGGTACTACTTCAAAGGCATCCCCGACAATACCGTAATCAGCAGATTTGAAGAAAGGGGCATCTTTATCTGTATTAATCACCACAATGGTTTTGCTGCCATTTACACCCGCGAGGTGTTGAAT
>DAHXOV010000220.1 GCA_027364695.1 bacterium | reverse complement strand
GCAGACACCACTGTACATCGTCAGGCATTTTCTGTGGTGGGTGGAGGTGATAGTGTAGCCGCTATTAATAAATATCATCTTCATCCGTCAATTAGTTTTATTAGCACAGGCGGTGGAGCCATGTTGGAATTTATTGAAAGTGGCTCTCTTCCTGGAGTGGATGCTATTGAGTCTAAATAAATCATCAACAACCACAAATTTTGCTGTATTTCTATAACAGACGAGTATCATTTTTAAGTAAATAAGAATGAAGGTAAATTTTATACTGAATAATAATGATATTTTCCTTACCTTTGTTACCAAAAAAATTGTGTTATGGCTCAACAGGAATTAACCATGCCTAAAATGGGCGAAAGTGTGATGGAAGCCACTATTACTAAATGGGTAAAAAATGAAGGCGACTTTGTAAAAGTGGACGAAACAATTGTAGAAATCGCCACTGATAAGGTAGATAGTGAAGTGCCCTCTCCTTTTGAAGGTTATTTGATTAAAAAATTATATAAAGAAGGTGATGTAGTGCAAGTAGGAAATCCGTTTGCAATTTTATCAACAGAAAAAAATACGACTGTCTCATCGACACCTGTTTCAACGCCTACCAATGGAGAAGTAAAAAAACAAGAACTTTCTTCATCGGTTGCTAATACAAATGTTTTTAGCAAAACAATAGGACATAATACATCTGTTACTGCTGAAAAATCATCTAAATTCTTTTCACCACTGGTAAAAACCATCGCTAAGCAGGAAGGTATATCTTTGCAAGAACTTGAGAGTATTCAAGGCACAGGCCTGCATGGGAGAGTAACGAAAAACGATGTGCTCAACTATTTAGAAAAAAAAGTGAGTGGAAATGTGGCTACTGGCCAACAGATTCAAACAGTGGAAAAAGAATTATCAAAAACAGAGACCAAAATAACTACTTCAAGTGCAGATATCAAAAAAACACTTGTGCCGATACATCCAGGTGATGAAATCATTGAAATGGACAGGATGCGTAAATTAATTGCAGAACACATGGTAATGAGTAAGCATGTTTCGCCCCATGTTACATCATTTGTAGAAGCTGATGTTACCAGTATTGTTCTGTGGAGAGAAAAAATTAAAAAACAATTTGAAAAGAGAGAAAACCAAAAAATTACTTATACTCCTATCTTTATTGAATGTGTTGTAAAAGCGCTCAAGGACTTTCCAATGATCAATGTATCGGTAGATGAAACACAAACAAAAATTATCAAAAGAAAAAATATCAATATTGGAATGGCTGCGGCACTACCAAGCGGCAATTTGATTGTACCTGTAATTAAAAATGCAGATGAAAAAAACCTTATAGGTCTTACCAAAGTGGTCAATGATTTGGCACAAAGAGCAAGAGAGAATAAATTACTTCCTGATGAAATTCAGGGAGGTACATTTACACTCACCAATGTAGGTAACTTTGGTAATGTAATGGGTACGCCCATCATTAATCAACCACAAGTGGCTATTCTCGCCACAGGTACTATTAAAAAGAAACCGGCTGTAATAGAGACATTACAAGGTGATATGATAGGCATACGCCATTTTATGTTCCTTTCTCTTTCATACGATCACAGAGTAGTAGATGGGGCATTAGGTGGTTCTTTTCTGAGAAGAGTAGCCGACTACCTTGAAGCATGGGATATAAATAGAGAAATTTAATGATTATACTCGGGATAGACCCAGGCACTGTTAGAATGGGATATGCGGTCATTCAAACTCAGAATAACCAGGTTCAGCACCTATTGAGCATCGGTTATTGGGATTTATCAAGTATTGTGAGCCACCCTGAAAAATTAAAAGTGATTTATAATGAATTAAAAACAATAATATGTCAATTTCAGCCCAATGCACTTGCCATTGAATCTCCCTTTTATGGGAAAAATGTACAATCTATGCTGAAGTTGGGTAGAGCTCAGGGTGTGGCTATGTCTGTGGCATTTGACAATAGTCTATCAGTTACAGAATATTCTCCTAAAAAAATAAAATTAAGTATCACAGGGAATGGTAATGCTAGCAAAGAGCAAGTATTTGCTATGCTAAAAAATATACTTTCATTTGATTATCATGATAAGCACTTAGATGCTACAGATGCTTTGGCAGTGGCAGTTTGTCATTGCTTTCAGTTCAATAATACTGCAATAAATACTTCGGACAAGGAAAAAAAAATATCCCGTAAGAAGCATTCATGGAAATCTTTTATAGAAAAATTTCCAGACAGAAAAATAAAATAATTGAGAGACCTTGATCATATAAACACAGCGGAAGAAGAAGCGTATTATGAACACCATACTTTTTTAGCAGATAAGGGACAAAGTTTAATAAGAATAGATAAATATCTGTTTAATTTATTACCCAATGCTTCTCGTACCAAAATTCAATCTGCATGTAAAGCGAATTGTATATTGGTAAATGATAAGCCCGTACCACCTAATTATAGAGTAAAACCACTGGATGTGATAAAAGTTTTATTATCTCGTCCGCCTAAAGAATTTCAACTTATTCCTGAAGATATTCCATTAGATATTTTATTTGAAGATGAGTACCTTCTTGTTATCAATAAACCTGCGGGGATGGTGGTTCACCCTGGAGCGGGTAATTTTTCAGGAACGTTGGTTAATGCCCTTCTGTTTCATTACGATAATTTACCTACACAAAAACAAAAGCTTGCCGATGACTGGATATTAGACAGACCTGGTTTAGTACATCGTATTGATAAAAATACATCGGGGATATTGGTCATTGCAAAAACAGAATTGGCACTACAATTGTTAGCAAAAGATTTTTTTGAGCACAATATAGAAAGAAAGTACATAGCACTTGTATGGGGGAAATTATCTCCACCAATTGGTACCATATCGGGATATATAGGAAGACATCCTGCAAATAGAAAAGTAATGAAGCTTTTTGAGGATGAATCAAAAGGTAAATGGTCTGTAACACACTATAAAGTGATGGAGGCGTTTTTATATCATACACGTGTAGAATGTACATTGGGAACAGGTCGGACGCATCAAATCAGGGCACATTTTCAATCCATTAAACATCCATTATTGAACGATGAAGAATATGGAGGAAAGAACCTATTGTACGGGGTCAATTCAGCTAAATACAAGAGTTTTATTCAAAATTTATATGAACTTATTCCTGGACAGGCATTACATGCTTATAAGTTAGCGTTTTCTCATCCAATAAAAAAGCAGTGGCTTTCTTTTGAAATACCACTACCATCTTGTTTTGAAGAAATACTTATGCGATTGAGATCTTATTCTTCAAATTCGGATTGAAGAATACTTTTTATTTTTTGTATTGCGTCTTTATCCAATTGGGTCATTCTTTCAAGATAATCGTCGGGTTTTTCAAGTACTTGTCTTGCTGTGTCTAATCCTATGCTTCTAAACTTTTCAATGATACTTTCTTCTATTTCATCTGCAAATTCTATCAATTCTACATCGTCAATGTCTTCGGTTTCTTCTTTATATACATCTATTTCATAACCAGTCAGTCGGCTGGCTAATTTAATATTCAATCCGTTTTTACCTATAGCCATAGATATTTGGTCGGGCCTTAGATACACTTCGGCTCTTTTATTTTCTTCATCTATGATAACTTGAGAAACTTTTGCAGGTGCCAATGCTCTTTGGACATACAATTGAGGATTGTTGGAATAATTGATTACATCAATGTTTTCATTACGCAGTTCTTTTACTA
>DAHXOV010000219.1 GCA_027364695.1 bacterium | reverse complement strand
ATCCAGTCCTGCGTGAAAGTAATCGGCTTTGATTTCTTTTTTATTTAATATCTCTGACAGTTCTTTTGTTTTTTTTCTGCTGTGTACGTATATAATTCCTGCTCCGCCGATGTTTTGAATGATTTTTAAAATACGCTCTATTTTATTTTGTTCATATAGCACGATATACTTTAAATTTTTTCTTGCGAAAGATTGTTTGAAGATATTAGGATCTTTTATTTGTAATTTTTCAATAATGTCATTTAATACCTGTGTAGTGGCACTTGCAGTGAGCGCAATGGTGGGTATATGAGGGTTGTAGAAATGTTTTTTTATTTGTGCTATTTTGAGATAAGCGGGTCTGAAGTCGTAGCCCCACTGAGAAATACAATGAGCTTCATCTACTACAAGTAAATTTATTTTCATTTCGGAGAGTGCGTCTTGAAATTTTTTAGTTTCTAATCTTTCCGGAGAAACATAGAGTATTTTCAATTCACCATTGATAGCTTGTTGAATGATTTTATCTGTTTCAATTGGAGAGAGTGTAGATGTGATAGAAGCTGCAGAGATGTTTCTTCTTTGAAGGTTGATGACTTGGTCGTGCATCAGCGCAATGAGTGGCGAAATAACAAGCGTGATACCATCTTCCAATGACAGAGCTGGAACTTGAAAACATATTGATTTTCCACCACCCGTAGGCAAAAGAGCAAGTGTGTCTTTACCAGATAAAGCAGATAAAATAATATCTTCTTGCAAAGGACGAAAATAATCGTAGCCCCAATACTTTTTGAGTATTTGATGAATTCTTTCTTTCAATGGGTGTCTTAATTTTTTGTTAAGTGGTTATGTCTTTTCTTTGTAAAATTGCCACAAAAGTTGGAAAGATACAAATTAAATGGTACGAGTATTCTTAAATAGATGGAAAAGAATGGCATATTGGTTGTTGTACAATATAATCATATTTCAGATATCACGGTGGGTCATGTACTGGTATCATTTAGAAAATTTTAAATCTCTTGGATGGAAAGATCTGTCTCTTATTTTTTTGGGAGGAAGTAGATTTGACTGGGTAGTGATTGTGATGGCAAATATTTTGTTGATATTGATTTTTTTAATTCCATTGCCATTGAAAAAAATTCAAATATGGTGGCGGGTGAGCGCTATTCTAACTTTTGTGATGGTTCATTTCTTTTTGTTTTTAAACTTGATAGATGTACCTTATTTTTCATATATTCACAAACGTTCTACATCAGATATTTTTTTTCAGATAGGTGGACAAACAGATGTGATGAGGCAAATACCTGCATATTTCAGAGATTATTGGTATTTATTTGTGTTGTTTTTTACTGTTGTCTGTATGGGTTTTTATTTTTTTCAAAAGCTATTTTCATTTGCATTGAAAGAGGCAAGGTTTTCTTTGAAAAGAAGAGGGATTGTGTATTATGCAATGAAGTTTATTGTCGTCGTTTTCCTGAGTGTAATTTCTATTCGTGGTGGGTTTCAGCGAATTCCTATTGATATCATAGACGCAGCATTTTATGCAGCGCCAGATTATGCGGTATTAGTAATCAATACGCCGTTTTCTATTATTAAATCTCTTGAAGAAAAACGAATAGACAGGTATTCATTCTTTAACGATGATGAGAATAGGAAGGTATTGATGTTGAGGAAAAAATATTCATTTGATAAGATGTTGAAAAAAAATGTGGTGGTGATTGTTTTGGAGAGTTTTTCTAAGGAATATACCGGCTTGGGTGGTAGAAAGTCATATACAAGATTTCTGGATAGTTTAACGGAGTTTTGTATGGTATTTGAGAATGCATGGAGCAATGGCACTAAATCTATAGAAGGAATACCAGCCATTGTTTCATCTATACCCAGTTGGATGAACAACCCTTACATCAATTCATTGTATTGCAATAATAACACTCATTCTTTTCCTGTTTTATTGAAGAGAGAGGGGTATCACACTGCATTTTTTCATGGAGGAATAAATGGCACTATGAATTTTGATGCTTATGCAAAACAGGCTGGTTTTGATATGTACTTTGGTATGAATGAATATGCCAGAGATGTTGATTTTGATGGATATTGGGGTATATGGGATGAGCCGTTTCTACAATTTGCGGCAAGGCAGTTATCAAAATTTAAAGAACCATTTTTTACCTGTATATTTACTTTGAGTTCGCATCATCCTTTTAATGTACCTGATAAGTACAAATCTGTTTTACCAAAAGGAAAGTTAGCTATTCAACAGAGCATTGCATATACGGATATGGCATTGGATAAATTTTTTGATACGGTTAAAAATACTTCATGGTATAAAAATACTTTGTTTGTTTTTACAGCAGATCATACGGGCGTGTCAGCAGATACATATTATTCAAGTATTGCAGGGCGATATCAGATTCCTTTATTGATTTTTGATCCTGAGAAAACAGAGAGAAAAAATCTCAGAGGGATGATACAACAAATAGATATTTTACCCACAGTGCTTTATCTGCTGCAATATCCTCATTCGTTTCTTTCATTTGGGAACAATTATTTTGATACTTGTGCTGTGCACCATATTGTTTTTTATGAAAATGCTTATTATTATGTAGCAGATGATAGTCATTTGATTTCATTTAATGAGGATTTTAATCTCCAGAAAAATTGGAATTATCGGAATTATCAGATGAAAGAATATGAATTGCAAGACAGTGTACAATGGGAAAT
>DAHXOV010000037.1 GCA_027364695.1 bacterium | reverse complement strand
TTTGCATTCTGACCAAAAATTGGATGATTTTAAGAGGGGCGAATCTTATGTAGAATTTGCTCCTGATAGAGTGGCTATGCAAGATGCTACGGCTCAAATGGCTCTCTTGCAATTTATGCAGGCAGGCAGATCAAAAGTGGCCGTGCCCTCTACTGTACATTGCGATCACTTAATTGTAGCAAAATCTAATTCTAAAGAAGATCTTGAACGGGCTGTAAAGATGAATCAGGAAGTGTATGATTTTCTTTCGTCTGTATCTGCTAAATATGGAATAGGGTTTTGGAAACCAGGAGCAGGGATTATTCACCAAGTATTATTAGAAAATTATACCTTTCCAGGGGGAATGATGATAGGCACAGATAGCCATACTGTCAATGCAGGGGGGCTCGGAATGATAGCAATTGGTGTAGGAGGAGCAGATGCCTGTGATGTAATGGCAGGACTTCCATGGGAATTGAAATGGCCTCAATTGATTGGCGTAAAACTTACAGGAAAATTGAATGGATGGACTTCGGCAAAAGATGTTATTCTTAAAGTAGCAGGATTGCTTACAGTAAAAGGCGGAACCGATAAGATAATTGAATACTTTGGAGAGG
Organism: bacterium; assembly: GCA_027364695.1. GTDB lineage: Bacteria > Bacteroidota > Bacteroidia > B-17B0 > Aurantibacillaceae > BPGX01. The sequence goes on along the minus strand of DAHXOV010000037.1, from coordinate 3,477 downwards.
GAGCGAATGCTTTAAGCGCTACAGGAAAAGGTACTATATGTAACATGGGTGCAGAGGTAGGCGCTACAACTTCTATTTTTGCTCATGATGATTCAATGTATCGTTACCTTGTGGCTACAGGTAGAAAAGAAGTGGCAGAACTCGCTCATTCTATCAAAGAATACCTTGCTGCCGACCCTGAAATATATACTAATCCTGAAAAATATTTTGACGAACTAATTGAAATCAATTTATCTGAATTAGAGCCACATTTGAATGGACCTTTTACACCCGATCTGGCGACACCTATTGGTAAAATAAAAGAAGTAGCTGAAAAAAATGGATGGCCCTTAGAGGTAAGTGCAGGACTCATTGGTTCTTGTACAAACTCCTCTTATGAAGATATTTCACGCGCTGCGTCGGTGGCAAAACAAGCACAAGAAAAAAAATTAAAAGCAAAAACAGAATTTACTATCACGCCTGGATCGGAACAAGTGCGTTATACTATTGAAAAAGATGGGCTTATAGATATATTCAATAAAATAGGGGCTAAAGTATTTGCTAATGCCTGTGGTCCTTGTATAGGCATGTGGGACAGAGCAGGTGCAGAAAAAAAAGAAAAAAATACGATTGTGCACTCATTTAATCGTAACTTTTCTGCAAGACAGGATGGTAACCCCAATACCCATGCTTTTGTAGCCTCTCCTGAATTAGTAACTGCATTGGCAATTGCAGGAAGATTGGATTTTAACCCTATTACAGACACACTTATTAATGAAGAGGATGAAGCAGTGAAATTAGACCCGCCAATAGGTTATGAATTGCCCCCCAATGGATTCAAAGTAGAAGATCATGGATATCAAACACCTGCAGAAAATGAAGCAAGTATAGAAATAAAAATAAAAGCAAATAGCCAGCGCTTACAACTCTTAGATCCATTTACACCATGGGAGGGAAGTGATTGGTATGGATTGAAGTTGTTGATAAAAGTAAAAGGTAAGTGTACGACTGATCATATTTCGCCCGCAGGAAAGTGGCTACAATACAGAGGGCATTTAGATAACATCTCTAATAATCTTTTGTTAGGTGGCGTTAATGCTTTTACATCAGAAGCAGGAAGAACAAAAAATCAGATGACAGAAGAATATGAAGAGGTGGCAAAAGTACAAAGAGCCTACAAGGCAGCTAAAATTGGCTCTGTCATAGTAGGAGATGAAAATTATGGTGAGGGCTCATCAAGAGAACATGCAGCGATGGAGCCAAGGTACCTGGGAGTAAAAGCTGTATTAGTAAAATCTTATGCAAGAATACATGAAACGAATCTGAAAAAACAAGGAATGTTGGCACTGACATTTGCTGATAAAAAGGACTATGATAAAATTCAGGAAGATGATACCTTTGATATCACAGGGCTTACAGAATTTTCACCAGGCAAAGTTTTAATAATTGTTGTTCATCATAAAGATGGAAGTACAGATAAAATTTTAGTTAATCACTCTTACAATATTCAGCAAATAGAATGGTTCAAAGCTGGTGGTGCCTTAAATATTATAAGAAGTAAAGTAAATTAGTGCAAAGGAAATTGTATTTGATGGTATAAAAGGGAGCATTCTATTAAGAAATAGGGTGTATTTATGGGCTTTTCTTGATAAGTCCTTTTTCTATTGCCTCTTTGGTAAATGTCATCAAAATACCATTGATAAAGATGTAGCTTTGAGGAGAACTGTATTCTTTTGATATTTCTATGTATTCATCTACGCTTGTTTTTATTGGAACACTTGTATAAATGAGTTCTACCATACACATTTTTAATAATAAAAGGTCTGAAAAATGAATTCTTTCCAGGTCCCAGTTTTCTGAATACTTGGTAATATATGCATCAAAGTCGTGATAATTTTGAACTGTATAATCTAATAATTCATTAGCAAATTTTTTATCACTTATCTCATCCTTATATTTTGGTGATATGGTGAATACTTTATTTTTTTTAAATTCATTGATGGTTCTTTTGGTGGCATTGATAGCAAAAAATAAATCATTTTGAGCAAACTGACTTTCATCTTCAAAAAAATGCTCTAATAATTCATTGTTGTATAAAAATTCTAATAGTAACTGCTCTGAAAAATCAAAGGCATTTTCTTCTGAAAAATCTTTTCTGGTGATATAGTCTGTATAAATATCGTTTTTTTTCAATGCTTTGTATATAGACTGCACCCAATCCTTATCATTACCAAAATTGACTTTGTACTCATTCAATTTTTGATGAAAACTTTTATTCTTGATCAATGCTAGTAAAAAAGGGTGATTAGAAAATACAGAAGAAGATTCTTCATTCTTAATAAATTTACTTTTTTGTTTTTCATTCTCATTGATTTCTATTGTTCTCAATTCATCCAATAGTGATAATATAAGCAGATAAAAATAATAGCTTTTATCTAAACTTTGAAAAAAATGTTTTTTCAGCAGTTCTAAAGATGGTGGTGGAGTTTGCTTGAAATATGAAAACAAAAACTGAAATGCTCTCATTCTAATAGCCCTGCGATAAATCATTATTACGTTGAATTGAAAGGACTGCAATAATACATTTTTATTCTCTACTAGTTTGTAAAAAATAATTTGTTAGATAATTTCTTACAGGATAAAATTAAGATGGAGGATATTGTGCTCACTCTATTTTTGAGTGTAATCAAATATTAAATCCATAATAGGCTCTTATTCCATTGGGATAAATACCTTCAATTAAAATAACACTACCATTGCTCTTATTCTCCAAGGCTTTCTGCAAGTCATTAACGTTAGTAATTTTCTTTTTATCAATGTGAGTGATGATAAAATTCTTTTTTATGCCCACCGACATAAATTTTCCCGATTCAATATTAACCACTTTTACACCCCCATCAATATTTAATTTACTGGCTTCTTCTGCAGCTATTTCTTCAAAGGAGACCCCTAATTGATGGATAATGACATTCTTTTTACTTTCTTTTTTTATTAATCCAATCGTATTATTCTTGTTTTTAAGTACCACTTCCATTTCTTTTATATGATTCTTTCTCATGAAGGTAATTTTTATCTTATCACCCGGTCTGTATTTACTTAATTCTTCCTGAAATCCTGATACTTTATTTGTTTCTCTTTGATTGACTTTGGTAATAACATCACCTGGTAAAATCCCCAGATCATCGGCAGCGCTGCCTGACAATACATTTTGTACATATATTCCATTTAAGGCAGAAAGATTTTTTTGTTTGGCTAAATTCGCGTCAATGTCCATGACAGATACTCCTAAATACGCTCTTTGTACAGCGCCATATTCAATCATATCAGCCACTACTTTTTTTACTACATTAACAGGAATAGCAAAAGCATACCCTTGATAAGCACCATTATTAGATGCAATAGCAGTATTGATCCCGATCAATTCTCCAAGACTGCTCACTAATGCGCCACCGCTGTTTCCTGGATTGATGGCTGCATCTGTCTGAATAAATGACTCAA
>DAHXOV010000204.1 GCA_027364695.1 bacterium | reverse complement strand
CCAATAGTACTGTCCATGCAACCATCCTTCTTTTCCCTATCCCTAAGGGGTAGGGAAAAAAGAGGGAGTATTAATTTAAAATTAAACCAGTGGGTCAAAAAACATTGATGCATATTGTAATAGTATTAACTCTTTACGTTTTTTCTTTAAGTGCTCAGGTGTGCCCCAATCCAATTACAGCCAATTGCTCTGACGCTGTCGCTGGAACCAGCCGTTTTTATGTAGATGGTAGAACAAACTTGGATTTTACTTTTGATGAAATGAACGAATACACAAGGGGTATCACTTATTCAGGGGCTACTCAATTAAGATTAAAAATTGATGAAATTAATCCTGGATTCTGTAAATGGAAACTAGTAATGATTGTAGAAAACAATGGCTATCTGCCTAACAATGAATGGGAACCATTGGTTTATTACGGTGCCTCAGGAAGTAACCCTAATTTGAACCTGATAGAGGTCTCTGTATGGAATGGATGCGGCACAGCTTTATTTAATGGAGTATTCCGAACTTTCTCCAACAACATCAATCAGGATACTTTAAGTATTATCCCTGATTTGGCAGTAAGAAATATGCCTGGACCCTGTGATGGAACACATATCAATGGTCCTGGCAGCTATCTTACAGATTACAATGAATTTTCTTTTAATGTAGATTACAGAATAAAGCCTGGATTTGCATTAAGACCTGGTTCATACCAGATAAGAATAAGATTCTGCTTAGTTGAAATACCATAAAAACAAGAATGCATACGATACTTAAGCATAACGATAAATATTTATTCCAAGTGGTGAAAAACATCACTTTTTATATACTATCATCATTGAGTGTTTTATATTCTCAAAATGATACCATCAGCAAAGCCAATCCATCATCCGATACAACCAAGCTTTTACAAATAAAAGGAAAAGCAAATATTTATGGTTTAATCTTACAGTTTAATAAAGATACTATTCTTTTCAACAAAGGAGAAATCATCTCTAATGTATTATATATTAAGAATGAAAGCAGTAAAACTTATCAGTTTAATGTACAAATGATAGTCCCTAATAATTGGACACCTATGGGCATATCTTCCCGAACATTTCAAATTGAAGCAGGGAAAGAAATGTTTATTCCCATTAGCGTTATACCTAGGATGAAAGTATCAGGTAATGCTCAAGTATTAGTAACTGCATTTATACAAAATGCTGAAAACCCAGATGAAGTGCTCGGAACAATATTTTTTCAAAGCATCTATAATAAAAAAACAGCATGGAAAATTTCTGCTGATATCAGTAAAATATATTTAAAAAATAATCATGACTCTGTTCCTTTTCAACTGAATGCCTCTAATCTGGGAAATACCAATCAAGATATTATTATTAACCTAAAAAAAAATAAAAATAATATAATTATAAAAGATTCAATAAAAAATGAAAATTTTGAAATAAAAACAACTTCTTTAAAACCATTGCAAGACACTACTTTTCATCTGCGATTTATTAAAGAAAAAGAAAGAAGAAACGAAAGCCTGCTAGATATTGATAATTACATACCCACCTCTACAGGAACTCCCGAAAAATACCTGCTCAATTTTTCCTCACAATCACCAAGACCAGATGAAAAAAACGCTTTTCAATCCGGTACAAAACTCGAATTTATTAAATTAAATGATGAAGCACAAGGGAGCATTTATCAATCCAATAGACTGCCTTTAATTATGGATATTAATGCCTATAACATACTGGGTGCCTCACCCGCTATGAATATATGGTTATATGGCAACGCTACATTAGAAAACAACCAAAACCTGGCATATAACTTTCAGACATTTTTTAATCAAAATTTTTTGGGCAATAATTTTTTAAAACAAACTTCTTTTTTTATTTTCTATTCTAATCCTAAAATGGCAGCACAAATCGGCAATGGAGGAATATACACCATAGGCGCTTTTCCAGGATCTTTTAATGTAAGAGGAGAATATAAGTTTTCTCTTGCCCATAAAACAGGCGTATTTTATTCTCAAAACCCTCAGATATGGTTTCAACCAACCTCTCAAACAGCCGGTACTTATTATGAATTCCTCAAAAGTAATAAAATACGAGTGTATGCTCAATATGCCCATAGCAGAAGCCTGATCACTAAGCTCTTGGCAGATATTCTAAATTTACAAACTAACTTTTCTATTGTAAAAAATCATTCTTTTGGAGTCAGAGGAGGTATTAGCCGCAGAGTAAAAAATGACACCATACAAATCGGCTATTATGTGGGTACTAATTACAGTGGATTATATGGCAAAAAATGGAGCGTACAATTGAGTAATTTTTATTTTGCTCCTACATTTGGTGTTTATTCACAAGAAAGAATAAACAACTTACTCAATGTTTCCTTCAAAATGAAACCACAATCTATCTTACTGCTCAGAAGCAATCTGTTTATGTATAAAATAGTCCAAACTCAAAATTATTTAGACTATCAAATGAACAACGAATTATTTCATCAATTATTAAGTACCAAAGTCGGCAACTTGAGTTATTCCGGTTTTTACAACTTATTTTACATCAGAAAGTTTATGATATACTCTCGCGGATTAGGATTCAATACTAATGTATATGCGCCAGACAGGTTTTTAAGATATTATTTCACTCTCCGAATGGGATACAACTACTCTCCTGATACATTAAGAAAAAATTTCTTTTTTACCCAAGTAGGCACGCAACTGTTCTACAAAACACTTTCTCTTAATATCCGTTATCTATTGGGAAACTTAACGGTGGACGAACGATTTTATGCACTTAATAGCTTTTCTGTGCCTCAGTTTTTCTCTATTTCTACAAGACATCAATATCAGTTTAAAGTTAAAAATTTTATTACTGAAAATTATGTGGGATATACTGTTTCTACTATCAATTACACCAACATCTATTGGCAACCCAACATGTTTTATTACAGCAATAACGGGTGGAGGTTGAGGGCTTATGCAGAAGTCAATTGGAATAGATTAAGACAATTCAATGATTTCTTTGGCAGCCCATCTTTATCCAATACCAATTCCAATATAGGAAAATGGGTATTTAATATCTTTATAGGCTTCGGAATAAGAAAAGAATTTTCATTGCCCCTGCCATATAGTAAAAAATATTTTGTAAATACCATCTTTATCCCTTTCTTTGACTTAAATGGAGATGGTAAAAAACAAGACAATGAAAAGATACTTGAAAATGTAGTAGTGAGAATATATAACGAAGAAAAAAATGAAGAATACGAAATGCTCACAAATAAAAAAGGCATGGCTACCTTAAAAAATATAGAAATGGGAGTATATAATTGGAATGTGTGGTCATTAGAAGATTTAAATGGATGGTTCCCTCACATTACCGACTCTATCAATATATCCACAAACGGTGTGCAGTATATCCCTTTTGTAAGAGGAGTAAAAATCGTAGGCACAGTTTATTTACAAAGAGATAAAAACTTACCTGACGCAAATCAAAAACTAGATTTATCCAGAATAAAAATTATTTGTCAGAATTCTAAAACTTATACCACTATTACTGATAATGATGGAAATTTTGAAATATTTGTACCCGCAGGAAAATATACCATTACAATGGATGAAAAAGTATTAGGAACAAAATTTAAACTACTACAAAATAACATAGAAATACAGGTAGATGATAAATTCTCCAACATATTTATTCCTTTTCATATCATTGAAAAACCAAAGAAAATGAAGATGATAAAACCTGAATAAACAATCACTCACTCTAAAAATATACCTATGAAAAAAATATTTCTAAACACACTTTTATCACTTCTTCTGACTACAAGCATATTCGCACAAAATACTCCAAAAGACAGCTTGTCGCCAAAGCAAGACACCACATCAAAAAACAACAAAAAAACACCGCTGACTGAAAATAAAAATCAGCCCAAAAGCAATTATCCCTCTGTACCCGATTCAGCCTTTGATGACGCCGGCGTGTCTGTAAGCCCATCTTCTATGCACTTGTCTATCAAGCCAGGACAAACCGAAATGAAAGAAATCAAAGTCAAAAATTTCACTAAACAAACACAGCGCTTTCAGGTCAACTTCTCCGATTTCGAAATGGGACCAAATGGTAAGCCATTAAGCGTCAAAAATAGAGACAGTAGCAATTATGGACTGTCAAAATGGATTAATGTTGCACCCACCTACTTTGAACTAAAACCAGGACAAGAAATCAAAGTCAAACTCACTATCTCTATCCCAAATGAACCCGAAGGATACAAAGCACACTGGACCATTCTAACTATAGATATGGTGCCAGATCGCCCCCCATTAGACGTCCAGTCAAATGATAAAACCATCGCTTTTGGCATAACCCCTTCTTTTGGCTTTGGAGTATATATCTACCAAAACCCACCCAATGCGATAATAAATAAATTAGCCATTAAGCAATTTGCTGTAGTCGAAAAAGATGAAAAAAAACAAATTAAATTTGAAGTAAAAAACATAGGAGATGGCATTAGTTACTGTAAATCTTATGTGGAACTCACTAACCTAAATACAGGGCAACAACAAAGATTAAAAGTAAAAAACTTTACGATTCTCCCACAATTCAATAGAGAATTTTATTATGACATGGATGAATTAAAATTAAAACCAGGAAAGTATCATGCTATAGGCGTAATTGATTTTGGAAGTGATGAAGAAATTTTAGCCACAGAAATGGAAATTGAAATTAAATAATGTCTGTCTGTAAAATATATCTTGGCTTCAGACCGATAAACACCAGATAATTAAAACAACTGTAATTAAATACGGAATAAAAACTTTTACTTACTCATGTAAAACACTTCTTGGCAGAAATGCAAACAACACTTCTCATCACCACTTCTCC
>DAHXOV010000195.1 GCA_027364695.1 bacterium | reverse complement strand
AATGTTTGGTGGTAATAAATTTCCTGTGCCACAGGCGTGACTTTTGATTAAATTTTTTTGCAGATGAGATAATTCTTCGGATGAAATTTTCACATTACATAAAGCCCCAAAGCCTGTATTGATGCCATAAAATGGGTGATTGCTGTCGGCAATTTTTGAATTTAAAAATTCAAAAGATTTTTTTGTTTTTTCAAAAAAATCCAAAGCTACTTCTATTTTCCATTCACTTTCAGACAGGATGTGTTCTATTCTAACAAATGTTTCTGCATTGAGTTTCATTGTTCAGATATTTTGAATTGATAAAATATGATTGATATAAGGCATTAAAAGTATTAAAAGGGATACCCTATTCCAAAATTAAAAATTGAGTACCTTAATGGTTTTTTGTCAAACATAAATCTGTTACCTTCAGGGTATTTCGGATCTTTGATGGGCATTGCCCAGTCTAATCTCAATAAAAAGTATTCAAAGTCCCACCTAAAACCAAGTCCTGTTCCTACTGCAAATTCATTCCAAAATTGAATTGGATTAAATGCTCCGCCCGGTTTGTCTGTATTGGGTTTTAGTAACCATATATTACCTGCATCTACAAAAACAGCGCCATTGTATGATCCAAAGATATTAAAGCGGTATTCAATATTTCCCTCCATTAAAATATCTCCAATTTTATCATATCTTGCATTATCTATGGGCATATAAGCACCTGGTCCTATACTTCTGCTTCTCCATGCTCTGACACTGTTAGGTCCTCCTGCAAAAAAACTTTGCTCGTAAGGTAATATATTCAAATTTACCAGAGGAATGCCTATGCCTCCGGCTACTCTATAGACGACTTTACTTTTTTTATAAACAGGCATATATACTCTGTAGTCCGCCTCTACTTTGATAAAATTAGCATAAGGAACACCTAAAATATAATATCTTCCAAGTGAATCCTTATCTATATTTAATAAAGGAGATAATTGTCTCAATAACAGTCCTGAGCCTGTTGCGCTCCACCTCACATAGTATTCCATTTTATTTATTTTAGTATTAAATATTCCTGTATTGAATGTAACACTGGCTTTCATATCATTTGTAATGTGGCTAATGAATGAATTGAGTAGCATATAATCCCTAATAAACAGTAAGTTTTTTTTGAACGATGGTGATAAATAGGCTTGAACAAGATAGACCTCGGCGGGTATAATGTCAAAGCGATATTTATGATTCAGTGAATAAAATTGAAACCCATAAGATAAGTTAGAAATAGTTCTTGAAAATTCTATTCTGGATTGATAATTAGTAGATACATCAAAATAGGTTCGTGCAGCATCTTTTTTAAATTTTAATAATGAAAAAGGAAAAAATTCTCTTGGTATAGAAATTTTTAATTCAGGTCCTATCTGGATCGTATTAAAAGTGTTTTTAATGGCATTCACACTGATATTACTGGTTAAATAATTAAGATCAGTGATATTTGATAAACTAGATTGAGTTAAACTTTGTTGTGAGCTATACACTTGTTTTTGAGCAATCAATGCTCCTGTTATTTTAAAATCAAATTTTTCTCCTCCACCAAACAAGCTTCTGTGACTATAAATAAAAGAACCATCTACACCAAGATTGGCGGCTGTATTAGTACCTTCTGTTTCTAAAGCAATATATTGTTTCTTGATGGGCTGAGTGATAATATAAGCATTTAAATACTCTATCCCTGCACTGTCTTTTTTCTTTGTTTCATCAAATTGGATGAGTACGCTTCTAAATATCCCTACATTCGTTAATCTGCGATAGGTCTCTTCTGCTTTTTCTCTCTGAAAAATATCATAAGAGCGAAACTTAAATTGAAATGCAATGGACTTTGGATTAAATAGCAAGGGCTCATTATGCAGATATATTATATCTCCTACTTTGGTAGTATCTTTAAAGTAGGTATTTTGATAGTTTCTCTCTATATTTTCTGAGATAAAATATATTTTATTGACTCTGTATCTTGGGTGTTGAGTAAAGATAATTGAGTCAGAATTCTCATTGGCATGTGTGGGAAATAACATCAGGTGCATGGTGATTCCTGTATGAGGAGAGTAATTTATACTATCTGCATCATATTGAATAAATTCAGGCGCAAAATAATAATATCCATTGTTTTGTAGATATTCAGATATTCTCTCTCTTTCTTTATTTAATATATAAATATCAAAAGGAATATTTTTTTTGAATAAGCTATAAAGGGTGTCCTTGTAAATAAGATTAAGTATTACGGTGTCGTTGATATTATAATTAATATTTGAAATAAATTTTCTTTGGTTTGCCTTTATTTCGTAAGTGATGTATGCTGTTTTGAATGCAGGGTTAAAAACCACTTTATGTCCCACTTCAGCATAAAAATATCCCTTGGTTTGCAAGTATCTTTTTATTTGTTGAACAGATTGCTGTGTTAATACAGAGTCATATATGACGGGTTCTTCGGCAATTTCCCTCAAACGCTCTCTCCATGTTGGCTTTTCCTTGTCCAATAGTTTTGGCTCTTTTGGTTTTTTGCCTTTTGCAAGTCTTCTGGTATTTCTCTTTTCTGCTTTTTCTATTCTTTTTTTATTTTTCTCTTCGTATCTCATATTTCTCTTCTCTTTTTTTTCTCGCATTTTTTGTGTATCAA
>DAHXOV010000194.1 GCA_027364695.1 bacterium | reverse complement strand
GGAGAATACATATTCAATATATCCAGGTATGTTCAGCGTATTTTGAACCATCAAATAAAGTACTATGGGATGGTATTAGTGGCTACAGATCCGACTGTTACACTTTCAGCAAGAAAAGATTTCTTTGCAGCTCGCGCAGTGCTCGGAGGATACCGACATTCTACATTAAAGCCCGTTTTAAGGTTATATTATACGCCTATACCCTAGCTCCAATAATTTTTTTACTCTATTAAGAAGTTCATTTTGTCATTTCATTGAATCTTCATATATTTGGCATATAATTTGAAAGTATTTTGATGTGTTAAAATAGTTTTTATGATATTTAAGGAAAACTCATTATCATTAGATTATACAAATTACAGGGCGAGGCAAGGAAGTTTGCTTATCTCAGAACCTTTTATAAAAGATGGTTATTTTAAAAGAACGGCGGTGTTTCTTGCTATTCATAATGAAAAAGAAGGCTCATTAGGATTTATTATCAATAAGCCGATTCAAAACATTTACCTTTCTAATATTGTAAAATCACTTAAAAGTTCAAAAGACTGGCTAATATTTTTTGGAGGACCTGTACAGACTTCTTCTTTATTTTACATTCATTCAATAGGAAACATTGTAGAAGATAGCAAAGAAATATGCGATGGTATTTATTTTGGAGGAAACTTTGATACCATACAGGAATTGATAAAAAGAAATGAGGCCTCCCCACAAGATATTAAATTCTTTTTAGGTTACTCAGGCTGGGGAAAAAATCAATTGGATGAAGAAATATACAATAATTCATGGCTTACTACACACGCTAATAAAAAAATAGTTTTTGGAAATTATTCTAATAACAGATGTTGGCAAAAAGCAGTATCACAAACACCCCATTTTTATGTCGCTCATTTTCCCGAGAATGTAATGTTGAATTAAAGTAAAGTGTTCCTTTCAAAATTACGCTGTTGATTAATCTTTCCACTCTGCCAAAAATAAGTTGGTGTCACGGGTATTGTTGTTGTTTCTGTTAGATGAAAAAATAAGTTTTTTGCCATCAGGAGAGAACATAGGAAAAGCGTTGAAATTACTCTCAGTAGTGATCTGCTCCAATCCAGTACCATCTACATTTATCATAAACAGTTGAAAATCAAAACCCCTTTGGCTGTGGTGGTTGGAGGAAAAGATAATTTTCTTTCCTGATGGATGAAAGAATGGCGCCCAATTGGCTTTTCCAAGATCTGTGATTTGTTTTAAATTTTTTCCATCAGAGTCGCAAATAAAAATTTCCATATCGGTAGGACTTACAAGTTTCTGATCTAACAGGTCTCTGTATTCCTTGATTTCTTTTTTTGTTTTTGGGCGAGAGGCACGGAAAACAATTTTACTTCCATCAAGCGAAAAGAATGCGCCGCCATCGTATCCCAATTCGTGCGTGATCTGAACGGGATTGCTTCCATCTGTATTCATTATCCAAAGTTCTATATCGCCGCTGCGTGTAGATGTAAAAACAATTTTATCACCTTTTGGAGAAACCGTGGCTTCGGCATCATAGCCATCGGTATTGGTGAGTTGTTTTATTATTTTACCCTTGATATCTGCCACAAAAATATCGTATTCAGGGTAAAGTGGCCATACATATTTTCCTTTAATATGTGGTGCTGGTGGTGGACAGGAATCCATTTTATGATGAGTGGATGCAAAGAGAATGTTTTTTCCATCGGGCATAAAATAAGCACAAGTAGATCTCCCCTTGCCTGTGCTGATTTTTTGAAAAGACATTTCTTTTGATAAGTCCTTTTTTTTAAGTTTATTCAGATGAAGATAGTAAATTTGATCGCAATGAACATTCCATTTTTTGTTGGTAACTTGAAAACTAATTTTTTCTCCCGTGGGGTCAAAATAGGCTTCGGCATTATCACCCCCAAATGTAAGTTGGATGAGAGATTGAAAATGTTTTTTTTCTTGTTCTGAAATTAAATTGGTAGTAGATTGTGCAAGGATTGTATTTGTAATGCACAGAGTACAGAAGAGAATCTGTTTCATTCATTTCGTTTTTTATACTTTTTAAATTTCATTTTTAGTACACCTAATAATGCTTCACGAAATATTTTGATACTCATTTTACTTTGTCCTTGTTCTCTGTCTTTGAAGAGTATAGGGACCTCAGCAATTTTAAATCCTGATTTATAGGCGGCATATTTCATTTCTATTTGAAAAGCATAGCCAGTAAATTGAATAATATTAAAATTCATTTCTTGTAATACCTTTCTCTTGTAGCATTTGAAACCAGCAGTGGCATCGTGTATAGGGATACATAACACCATACGTACATAGAGAGAGGCAAGATAACTCATTAAAATTCTACCAACGGGCCAGTTTTTAACCTGACCGCCTTTGCAGTACCTTGAACCTACGGCTAAATCGGACCCTTTTAAGCAGGTATCCATAAGACGGATGAGATCGTTGGGATCGTGGCTAAAATCACAGTCCATTTCAAAAATATATTCGTATTTTTTTTGCAATGCCCATTGAAATCCAGCTATGTATGCTTTGCCTAATCCGTTTTTTTCCTTTCTGAGTATGAGATGTAGCCGATCAGGAAATTCTTGCATGAGGGTTTGAACGATAGATGCTGTACCATCAGGAGAGTTATCATCTACTATAAGAATGTCAAAAGGAATGGATAAAGTTATGACAGTACGAATCATTTTTTCTATATTATCTATTTCGTTGTAGGTAGGTATAATGACTAAACTCTCAGACATTAAAAGTTTTTTGCTAATGTAAATAATTGTTTATGCAGTTACAAATCAAAATTGATTTGTCCTAATCCCCCGGGTAGTTTTTTTGAGTTTAATTTTTCCATGGCTTTTTTGTGAAGTTCTTCGGGAGATAATTCTACATCCTTGTTACCTGAATTTTGGAGAAATTTTTTTGCTTCTTTGATTTCGTCAGGTTCTTCTAACAAGACATTTTTTATTTTATGAGCGCTTAGCTTTTTTCCTTTTGCCTTGATATTAATAAGGGGCGCTAATTCGTTTAAATTGATATATTGATCGCGGAGGTCTTTTCCTTTTTCTTTTGCAAAAGAAAGTTTAATTTTTGGGGTTTGAACGGAAGTAATGAGTTCAATAAATGAGTCAGGATGGTCGCTGATAATGAGCATTTTTGAGGAAGTAATTTCAGGTTTAGATCTTTTAATATAATAACTTTTATCTTCACCGTAGCAGTATATAATGGTATAGATGTTGTCGTCATCGAATTTCTCAACAAGAATGGTATTGTCATCAAAGAAAGTGAGTATGTCAGGAGAGATGAGTTTGTAGTATCCATTTTTGGTGATTACAACAATTTTATCATCAGGATAAAAGGCACCCAGGTATTTACCGGTTTCGTTTTGATTAAGTTTTTTAGTATCAGGATCATACCACCATTTTTCTGCTTGTATTTGTCCCGCAGATTTTTCTTTGAGGATGATTTTTGCTATTGGATATTTTGTGAGGATATTTCCTATGGCATTTCTGCTTTTTACACTGAGAGATGCGAAATCAAATTCAAATTCCTTTTTTCTTGCCCCACTAGTAGGCTTGAGTAGTATAATAAGCTTTTCTGTTTCGCCATTAGGGTGGATGGAGAGATAAGCAATTTTGGAATGAGGCGTACCTTTTGTAAGCGGGTATTCTTTATCTCTTGTAACGCCCCCTATATTGAATCTTTTGACAAAATAGACGCCTTTTGGTCCGTCCCTGTATATGATGTTGTAAATGGTTTTGTCGTCGTTTCTTTTGAAGATGTTGGCATATATGATTTTTTTACCTGCATACACTTTATCTGTTACTTTTATAATTTTCATGATGCCTTCTTCTATAATGGCTATTATTTCGTCATTGTCGCTGCATTCGCATAGAAAATCATTTTTTTTGAGAGCAGTGCCTATAAAGCCCTCTTCTCTGTCAATGTAGAGTTTTTGATTAGCAATGTTTATTTCAGATTTTTGAACTTGGTGGAGTGTTCTTATTTCAGTTTTTCTTTCTTTGTCTTTTCCATACTTTTTCTTGAGTTCTTTAAAGTAGTCGATGGTGTAGTCAACAATATTATTGAGATGGTGCTGAGTTTGGGTTATTTTTTCATTCAACTCTTTGATGAGTTCGTCAGCTTTTGTACTGTCAAAACGGGTGATTCTAATCATGGGTATTTGAGTGAGTCTTTGAAGGTCATTATCGTTGAGAGGGCGGATGAGTTGTTTTTTGTATTTTTCAAATCTTTTGTATAGGTACCCGTAGAGAGATTCTTTGGTTTCAAACTTTTTGAAGTCAATATACATTTCTTCTTTGATGAAGATTTTTTCGAGAGAAGCGAAGTGCCATTTTTCTTTCAGTTCGTTCAGTTCTATTTCAAGTTCTTTTTTTAAGAGATAGAGGGTTCTTTGAGTAGAATATTTGAGCATTTCGGATACGCCCATAAAACGGGGTTTGTCGTTTTCTATGACAACGGCGTTTGGAGAAATGGTCATTTCACACTGTGTATAAGCATAAAGAGCTTCTATCGTAAGATCGGGACTAATGCCTGGTTGGAGGTGGAGTAAAATTTCTACACTATCAGATGTATTGTCTTCTATTTTTTTAATTTTAAGTTTTCCTTTTTCATTGGCAGAAACGATGCTATCTATGAGGGCGGTGGTAGTTGTTCCATAAGGTATTTCTGTAACAGTAATGGTTTTATGATTGAGCTCTTTGATTCTTGCACGTATTTTTATTTTACCACCTCTTTTGCCATCGTTGTATCCGCTAACATCAATGATTCCAGCTGTGGGGAAGTCGGGATAAATTTCTATTTTTTTTCCTTTGAGCGTAGCTATAGAGGCATCTGTGAGTTCGTTGAAATTGTGGGGCAAAATTTTGCAGGAGAGACCTACCGCTATGCCTTCTACGCCAAGGGTTAACAGAAGAGGAAATTTGACGGGTAAAGTAATGGGTTCTTTGTTTCTTCCATCGTAGCTGAGTTGCCATTGAGTAGTTTTTGGGTTAAAAACAACTTCTTGTGCAAAAGCTGTGAGGCGAGTTTCTATGTATCTGGCAGCAGCAGCATTGTCACCGGTAAGGATATTTCCCCAGTTTCCCTGTGTATCTATGAGTAAGTCTTTTTG
>DAHXOV010000191.1 GCA_027364695.1 bacterium | reverse complement strand
CCTTACCTCAGTGTATCTGAAGCGATTAAAGCCGCTTTAAGAGACGCAGGAAAAGATGATCTTGTTTTGGTTTTTGGAAGTGCTTTTGTAGTGGCAGATGCTTTAATGTATTGGAACAAAAGACAAAATAAAATTTAATGTAACTTTGCGATTTATGAACAAGTTTGTTTTAGTCATTACTTTTATTATATATGTTATTAAAACATTTTCTCAAAATAATTTCATCATTTTTACAGAAAATACAGAGCCCATTCAACTGCAATACCAAGGTAAATTGCATCCTAATCTTCCACAAACTGATATTAAACTCACTCAAATAATAGGTAACTTTATAAAGATAAAAATTTTATTTCAAAATACAAATATCCCATCAATTGATACTATTTTATACCTTTATCATCCATCCAAGCCTGTTCAAAACCAGGATATTATTTATGTTATTCAAAAAGATAATAAAACAATTAAATATCTTAACACGCTGCCGTCTTCTGCCATTCAGCCCATTATTCCTGAAATAGATACATCTATTCAAATAAAAACAAGAGAAGAAAAAACAATTCAAAAAATTATTTTTGATAATGACAGTAATGTATTGTGTATTGATTTTATTGATACCTCTGACTTTCATAAAGCGCTCAAACACATTCAAAGCACGCCCAATCAAGATAGAAAAATTGTACTTATAGAACATTTTATTGTTCACAACTGCTTCAATCAAAAACAAGCACTGTCCATTGTTGAACAAGTGCCTTTTGAAGTAGAAAAATTAAAAGTAATGAAAACGCTTTTGCCTAAATTAACCGATGTCTTTGATTTATCTTATTGGAAAAACTTTTTGAAATACCCCACTGCACAAGAGCGTTTTGAAGAATATTATCAGCAATATCTCCACTCATTAAAAAATAAACCCGGGCTTGGCGATTCGCTCTTACAAATACTTTCTGTCAAAATAGCTAATATAGACAATGACATCAGCATAACTAAAGAATTAAGGGTGATACTCTCTCATTACTCTATTAATATGCAACATTTAGAAAAAATAATGGCTCATATTAACCACGACCAATACAAAGAAGAAGTCCTAAAATGCGCTTATTTTTCTCTTATCAATAAAAACGATTTAGAAAAAACATTGAATTTTGTGCAATTCAATGAAACTAAAACACGGCTAAAAACTTTTTATGAAAAACAAAACAAATAGGGATTTATTCACACAACTAAGCATTGCCTGCGTACTGGGAGCCTTGAGTATTGTATTAGGCGCATTTTCTGCTCACGCTTTAGAAAAATCTGTTGCATCAAATATCATGTCTCAGCATCATTTTGAAATATTTGAAAAAGCGGTCAAGTATCAAATGTACCACTCCATAGTCTTGCTCATCCTTGCTTTATTTAATATACTGCAAAAAAACACTTTTTTCAAAATTAGTTTTTTAATTATTTTTCTTGGAATAATCTTATTTTCGGGCTCTCTATATTGGATTTCCATGCAAAGCATTCTTGCTGTTTGCTTTCCACATTTTTTATTTTGGATTACTCCGTTGGGGGGGTTTTTAATGATTATTGGATGGATATTTATATTAATTGAAACACACAAATTTTTCAAATGAGCGTAACATCACATGATGGTGTCCAATAAAACGAATGGTCAAAAGATATTAAAAAAATCACTTACTTTCCTTCACTGGCTTTATTACTGCAATAAAATTGTACAGTATATTCTTTCTATAAACATTTTCAAATTCTGGTAAAGTGTATGCACGATATCCTTGCAAATAACCTTTAAAATCATACAAACAATAATTTAATTCCTCAAAAAAATTAAAAATATCTGCAGCACTTGTTTGATAAAACTCACTTCCTCCGATTCCAAATTCAAAAGCAATTTTTGGTGTATCTCTTCTTATAATTTTTTCTGCGCCTCTCAATACTTTTAATTCTGCCCCCTCCACATCTATTTTAATAAAACTGATTTTTACATCATTGGGAATAATATTATCTAACTTCCGGACATTTATTAAAATAGGTTTAATTTTAGAATTGTTTTCAGAAAATTTTCTTTTGCTCAATCCACTGTATGCAGGATTATCTTTTATCCAGTAAAATTCTTTGCTGCCATTTTCATCGGAAACTGCACAATTAAAAACACATACATTCAAAAACTTTTTTTTTAATTTTTCGTTGAAATAAGGAATAGGCTCTATAGCAAAGTGCTGTCCTCTTATTGCATATTCTAAAAACAGTTCTAAAATCTCTCCTTTGTGTGCTCCTATATCTATGGCATTATCATCCGGTCTCAAACTCTTCTGCAAAATTTTTTTAAATAAAATATCATTTTTCAAATTGGTAGTCGCAGCGACATTGTATTTTATCAATAATTTCCTCAAAAAATCTTTCATTACTATGCTTTAATATTTTTTCGTCTCAATAAAAAAATTAAATAAATAACAGTTGCATATAAAAAAAACGCTACTGTTTGATGCAATACTCCCAACACCACCGGCACTTGATACAGCAGTGTAAAAATACCCAGCATAAACTGCATGGTTACAAAGTAAATAATCCACGAAACAGCCCTCTGCTGATTGGTTTTCAGGTGATACTTTGAAGACAAATACCAAATCATCAGAGTAAGCATCACTATTATTACTGCTAATATTCTATGTACAAACTGGACACCCGCAGGTACATCCAAAATATTTTTTATCCAGTTATCATATATTAAAATGGTATCTGATGGAAACCATTCTGCGCCCATCTTTGGCCACGTGTTATAGAACATTCCTGCTTTCAACCCTGCAACAAATGCACCATATTTAATTTGAATAATAAGTATAATAAAAAACACCAACACCCATTTAAACATTCTCTTTTCATCCTTTGTTACTTCTAATATATGAGAGTAGTACAACACATCCAGCAAATACCAGAACGTAAATCCAAAAACTAAAAAAGCATTCAGTAAATGAATTGCCAATCTGTAATGACTCACCGCTGGTTTATCTATCAATCCACTCTTAACCATCCACCAACCTATCACAGCTTGCAAGGCACCTAAAAAAAACAATACCCAAACTTTCCCATAAAAACCATTTGGTATCTGCTTCTTAAAATGCAAAATAAGAAGACCTCCAATGAAGATTACCCCAATTAATCTACCAATGAATCTATGAATATATTCCCACCAAAAAATATCCTTAAACTCTTCCAAACTCATTCCATCGTTTTTAATCTTATATTCTGGGCTTTCCTGATATTTTTGAAAATGTTGCATCCAACTTTCTTCAGACATTGGTGGCAAAGATCCCATTACACTCCAATCAGTAATAGATAAACCCGAGTGTGTAAGCCGAGTGATGGAACCCACCACTACCATTACATATATTAAAAATGCACCGCTCAAAAGCCATATTGCAAAATACTTGTAAGGACTCTGTTTGAATAAATTATACATAAAAATTTAGTGCTATTTCATTTCTATAACATCATCAGAAATGATCAATTTTCCCGCAGTAGCCTTTTGAATTTGTTCTATATTCACACCTGGCGCCATCTCTCTTAATACAAAACCACCATTCTTTTGGTCTATGTCATAAACGCCTAATTCTGTAACTATCTTCTTGACACATTTTACCCCCGTGAGCGGCAAGTTACATTTTGGCAAAAATTTAGACTCTCCATGCTTATTTACTTGCTGCATAGCCACAATTATATTTTTTGCAGAGGCTACCAAATCCATAGCCCCTCCCATTCCTTTTACCATCTTACCAGGTATCTTCCAATTGGCTATATCCCCCCACTCACTTACTTCCATCGCTCCTAATATGGTCAAATCAATCTTTTGAGAACGGATCATCCCAAAACTCATAGCAGAATCAAAAATAGAAGCACCAGGGAGCAAAGTAACCGTTTGTTTTCCTGCATTAATAAGGTCTGCATCTTCTTCGCCTTCACAAGGAAAGGGTCCCATTTCTAAAATACCATTTTCTGATTGTAATACCACATTGATACCATCAGGAAGATAATTGGCTACCAAAGTAGGTATTCCTATACCCAGATTGACATACATCCCATCTCGTACTTCTTTGGCTATTCTGCGTGCTATTCCATTTTTATCTAACATATCTCTGTTTTTTTTCACCTGCAAATATGAATAAAATTTTACCTCTTATCAATAGATTTTCTTCTGTAAAAATTACTGCTATTTCATTCAAACAAAAATCAACTTTCATCTATTCTATTAAACCTAATATCTATCAGAGAATTTTATCATTGTGATGGATGGCTGTATTTTTTACTTTTAACATTCATTATATTTCTACTTTTGTATTGTAATGCTCTTCCTGTTTATCTTTGCCATCTAAAATTTTTCTTATGATAGAATCTGTGCAAACAAATATCCATTCTAACGATATTAAAACCATCAATGAAAAAATTCATCAGGAAAGCGCCTTTATTGATTTGCTACTAATGGAAATCAATAAAGTAATCGTTGGTCAAAATCAAATGATAGAACGGCTGCTCATTGGATTGTTGAGCAACGGGCATATATTACTAGAAGGTGTACCTGGTCTAGCAAAAACATTAGCAGTCAATACGCTTGCAAAAAGTATTAATGCGAAATTTAGCAGAATGCAATTTACTCCTGATTTATTACC
>DAHXOV010000182.1 GCA_027364695.1 bacterium | reverse complement strand
TTACAACACCACCACTTATCCCGATATGGATGCAGCTGCCCCTCCAAGCGGCGAACTCGTCATTCATCTTGGAAATGTATCTGAAGATATATTGAAAGATGGCAGGATGGGTTATGAAAATGGCTTACCTGCTTCTTCTGCCGCTACTCAAAACTTACCCGTATCTCAAAGTAGTTTGGCAATAGTCCCCTCTGTGCCTGCTATTACCAACGCTTTTTCCTCTGACCCCAACGACAGAGTAAAACAAGATGTTGGATATGATGGTATGGATGACAATCAAGAAAAACAAAGATACAGCAATCAGCTGAGCCAAATTAGTAGCGGTGGATTTAATACATCAGCAGCCCTCATACAGGAACTCCTCTCTGACCCTGCATCAGACAATTATCATTTTTTTAGAGGAGATGATTATGATCAACAACAACTGAATACCCTTTATCGCTATAAAAAATACATCAATCCACAGGGCAATTCTCCAACCGAAGCACAATATAAAAATCAAAATTCATCGGGCTATCCTACTCTTGCCACTAATATGCCTGATATAGAAGACCTAAACAGAGATAACACGCTGAGTGAAACAGAAAATTATTATGAATATAAAATAAAAATATCCAAAACTGACATAGACCCTACAAGAGTGGGACAAAATTATATTGTCAATAGTTTTGAGACAACGGCTGACATTGAGGGTATAAAGAAAACTGTCAAATGGTATCAATTTAAAATACCTGTAACCGAATTTATCAAAGCGGTAGGTAATATAGAGGGATTCAATTCCATTCGCTTTATGAGAATGATTGTGAAAGGATTTGATAAGCCAGTAGTGCTTCGTTTTGCCCGCTTTGAACTTGTTAGAACCGATTGGAGAAGATATCCATACGACCTCTCTAAACCAGGTGAATACATCGCCCACGATAACAGCAATACTTCTTTTGATGTATCTGCTGTTAGCTTGCAAGAAAATGGCACTAAAACGCCCGTGAATTATGTAATGCCACCTACCATTCAACAACAGCAGAATATCCAAACGACCAATTTAGTATTACTTAACGAACAAGCCTTACAAATGAGAGTCATTAATCTTGAAGATGGAGATGCTCGTGCCATCTATAAAAACCTTGAAATAGACGCTCGTTTGTTCAAAAAAATGAGAATGTTTGTACACGCTGAAAAAATACCCACCGCAGATAATCTCCTCAAAGATGGGGATCTTACATTATTTGTTAGAATAGGTACCGACTACAATGACAATTATTATGAATACGAAATGCCTCTTCAATTAACCCAATCAGGTAAATACGATAATAACTCCGAAAATGATAAACGTATCGTTTGGCCCGATGAAAACGAAGTAATTATTGACTTCGACGAACTCGTTTATGCAAAACAATCAAGGAACAAAATACAAGGGTACAATTTTATCAACATACAGAATATATATCAAACAGCCATCAATAACCACACTATTTCTATAAAAGGGAATCCTAACATTGGGACAATACGAAGTATTATGGTAGGGATTAGGAATCCCAAAGACCCAGGTATGCAAGTACATAGCGCAGAAGTATGGATAAATGAATTGCGCCTCACAGATTTTAATAACAAAGGCGGATGGGCCGCTACAGGCAAATTACAGGCACAGTTGGCAGACCTTGGAACAGCTAATATCGCAGGAACATACAGTACGCCTTTTTTTGGTAGTATAGATAAAAAAATCAACGAACGAAGTAAAGAAACTAATCTCAACTGGGACTTCTCCACTCAACTTCAACTTGGTAAATTCTTCCCACAAAAATGGAAAGTAAGTTTGCCTTTCTATTACAACTATGGAGAAACCCGCATCACTCCTCTATTTAACCCCTTTGACCCTGATATAAGAACACAAGATATTTCAAAAAGTGAATACTTAACATCAGAAGAGATTAAAAAAATGAAAAATGATGCAATGGATTATACAAAAAGAAAGGGATTTAATTTTACCAATGTACGTATAGAAGGATTAAAAAATAAAAAAATGCCGCCTCTCCCTACCGACTTATCTAACTTTACTTTTTCTTATGCATACAATGAAATATCCAAACGCAATGTAAATATAGACCAGAACATTGTCAAGCAATATAAATTTAACCTCACTTATCAATATGTCTTAAAAGTAAAAACCATCAAACCATTTGAAAAATTCACAATATTCAATAAACCCATCTTTGCACTCATTAAAAATTTCAATTTTCAACCACTTCCCAACAACTTTGGATTTTCAACAGATATTACAAGAAACTATTCTGAATTACTCAACAGAGACATAACAAGTTTCTATTTTAATAAACCAGATAAAACACTTACCCAATACAATAAACAATTTTTATGGATAAGAAATTATTCGTTCAGGTGGGATTTTAGCAAAGCACTCAAATTTGACTACAACGCTACAAACAGCGGCAGAATCATGGAACCTTATGGTGCTATAGATACAAAAGAAAAGAAAGACAGCATCCAACAAGAATTCAAGAAAGGAGGGACTACCACCGACTTTAAGCAAACTATCAACCTCAATTATCAAGTCCCTATCAATCAAATACCTTATTTTGAATTTATCAACTTATCCTACAAATACACAGGCAACTATCAATGGATACGACGACCTTTTGCCGCAGCAGATACCATAGGCAATACCATCCAAAATGCTAACAACCAAAACTGGACAGCCAATCTCAACATGACTGTACTATAC
>DAHXOV010000164.1 GCA_027364695.1 bacterium | reverse complement strand
GTTCATACCTGCGTACCACATGATTTGGCATGCTTCTTCGGCATTGAGTCCATTAGGAGAAAAGTGTTCTACTATTCCACCGTCGTTTCTTTTGATGGAAGAGAAATCGAAGGTAAGCATATCTGAATTTCGGATGACGGGTTCAGCTTCTTCTATATTTCCTCTGATGCTTCCAAGTCGGTAGTATTCAAAATACAGATCATCCATAAATTGGACGTTATGTTTTCCGAGGAAGTAGGTTTGATAGGCAAGATGTGCATAGTTAAATAAATAGTTAGGCTCTTTAAGAATGATTTTGCTGATGTAGTTTTTATTATTTATTTTTTCGTTGATGTTTTTGGTAAAATCTACATGGGCATCTATATTGCATACATTGATAATTTTTTCTAGTTTTTCGTATATGAGGAATTGGGCATAGGCAAGATCATTGCTTCCGCCGAGGAGCAAGAGTGTTTTATTTTTTTTAATGATCTCTTCACCTATGGTTTTGATGGCGAAGTAGGTGTCTTTTGGGGTATTGCCTTGTTGGATGTTTCCAAGGTCTGCTACGTTGTATTTGCTGATGTTTGGATGAAAGGAGTAGAGGTATTTTCGTATTTCGTTGGGGGCGTGAGCGCTTCCTTTGTTTATTATAGAATTTCTGTCTTCTTCAATACCAATAATGAATATTTGATTATTTTCGATATCGGGGATGTTTGTATCTGTGTAGATGTCCCATTTTTTGCCAAACTGGTAATCGTCATTTACCATTTCAAGGCAGGGCGCAGGTACGGGAGATAGGAAATCGGTAAAGTCGTTCATAAGTAATTATTTATTGTTGGGGTTATTTCTTAATTTATCGAGTAATGTGTTCATATTTTTTAGTTCATCGTTAGAGAGGGAATGAATGCTGTTGTGGTATTTTTTTAGGTGTGGTTCTATTTGTTTTAGTAGGTTTAGTCCTTTTTGTGTGATGGATATTTCAACAGATCTTCTGTTTTTCATATTAATTTTTCTGGTAAGTAATAATTTTTTTCTCATTCTTTCTACAATTCTTGATGCATCAGAGTTGCGGTCCAGTATTCTATTTTTAATTTCGTTGAGTGTAATGCTGTTTGGATGCTCGCCTCTGAGTATGCGGAGGATGTTATATTGCTGTGAAGTGATTTGAAAAGCTTTTAGTATTTCTTCAAATTTATGTTGAAAGTAATTGTGAGTGAAGATGAGGTTGACGAGTAATTTTTCTACTTTTGAACTAAACTGTTTTTTTTGTTTTATTTCGTCTTCTATTTTTTTGTACATAAGTTAATTTATACAGTTGTTTATTTTAATGGAGTTAGTGAAATGCCAGTAGCAGTTATTACCGTTGTAAATAATTTCTTTGCAATCTTTTGGTATTTCAGTGATGGTGTGAGTTTCAAAGGTGTTTATGTTGTAGGAATAAAATTTATCTGCATAAGCATAAAATATGTATGGGTATTGAATTTGAAAAGAGGTGAGCTGGGTAATAGGAATGGTTTTCAGATAGGCGCCATAAATATCAAATAACAGAATACCGATATTTGGAGAGTTGAGGTATAATTTTCCATTGTGTTCTACCATAAAATTCGGCTGAATATCTATATTTAATAATCTTTTTATATTTCCTGATTTGATAGTTATTTCCATATTTTGGTTAAATCTTAATAGTTCATTATTTGCTTGGTTGTATATCCAAAACCCGTTATTGAAAGAAGAGCCTACCAGAGAGGTCTGTTCTAGTTCTAAATTACTTAATTCTATTGGGTCGCCGTTTTGAGATAATTGGCTGTCTAAAAATAGAATTTTTTGGAAGTCCTTAAAATACAGCAAAACTCTTAATCCGTTTGTTACATCAATGTGGTGGAGCGTTCCAAGTGTTTTGATACTAAATGTTTTTATTTGCTTATTGGTTAGATATTTGGTAATTAAAAAGTCATTGATGGAGTAGATATTTCCGATATTGTCTATGGCTATTTTTTGTGCTCTGATATTCAGAGTGGTATCGTTGGAGTAAGAAGTGAAAGTAAGTAGGATGTAGATGAGTATTATGGTGTATCTTTTATTCATTGATTATTTTTATTATTTCTTCCATGAATTTTCTATCATTAGAGAGGCGGGGTATTTTATTCTGAACGCCTAATTTATTTTGTTTTTTTAGCCACTTGTAGAAAGTATTGGGCGGAGCAACGATAATTTGTGGTGTTGATATGACATAGTTGTTGTATCTTTTTGCTTCATAATCAGAATTTTTTTCTTTTAGAGTGTTGTCTAAAATGTAGGTAAAATAGTTTAGGTCATTGGGTTCTTTTTCAAATTCAACGATCCATTGATGAGCGCCAGATTTTTCTGACATGTAGATAGGAGCGACCGTATAATCTTTAATGATGGCATTAGTTATTTTGCATGCTTCTGCGATGGCTTGATCGGTATTGAGAACCATTATTTCTTCACCGAAGGCATTGATGTAATGTTTTGTTCTTCCTGTTATTTTTATTCTATATGGGTTTAATGAAGTGAACTGTATGGTATCGCCTATTTGATAACGCCATAGCCCTGATGTGGTAGATATGACCAGTGCGTATGTTTTGTTGAGCTCGACACTTTCAAGGTTAATGATCATTTTTTCTTCTTTGTCAAAGTATTCTTCAGGGATAAATTCGTAATATATTCCATAATCTAACATCAGAAGCATATCCGAAGTGTTTTTTTTATCTTGTATAGCGAAGAATCCTTCTGATGCGTTGTATATCTGCACGAAGTTCAATGCTTTATTTCCAATGACTTGATGAAAACTTTCTTTATATGGTTCAAAACTGATGCCGCCATGGAAATATACTTCTAGGTTGTGCCACACATCTGTCAGATAACGAGCGTTTTTCTTTTGTATTATTTTTTTGAAGAGGACCAACATCCAGCTTGGTACGCCAGCGATGCTTACGACATTTTCATCTTTTGTAGTCTCGGATAATAGTTCTAATTTTTGCTCCCACTCACCCATGAGCGCTATTTCAACTTGGGGTGCTCTGAAAAATTCAGCCCATATAGGAAGGTTCTGAATGATGATAGCACTTACATCTCCATAATAGGATTGGTAATTATTACTTTCAAAAGTTTTCCAGGTACCACCGAGTGCCAAATTTTTTCCTGTAAATATCTGGCTGTTTTCATTGTTATTGATGTAGAGTGCAATCATATCTTTTCCTCCATTGTAATGGCACTCTTCAAGTGTTTGCTCGCTTACGGGAATAAATTTACTTTTATCTGTAGTACCGCTACTTTTTGCGAACCATTTAATTTCAGATGGCCATAGTAAATTTTGTTCCCCTTGGCGGTGTCTTTCTATGTAAGGCTTTAATGTTTCATAGTCTTGCAGAGGGATTTGGTAGGAAAAAGATGAGTAATTATTGACATCTTTGAAGTGGTATTTTTTCCCAAATTCAGTATTTGCAGCGGTATTAACCAGTTTCAACAACCATTCATTTTGCACTTCTAATGGGTATTTAATAAATAATTCTATTTCGTGGAGTCGTTTTTTTATCAGCCATGATGCGATAGAATTGATGATTTTGAGTGGCATGAAGATAGGTTATTATAGTAGCTCCGAAGGGACTCGAACCCCTATTATCAGATCCGGAATCTGATGTTCTGTCCAGTTGAACTACGGAGCCATTATAGTATAAAAATTTAAGTGGCGAATATAGAGATACTTTTTAGTAGTTTAAAAATAAAAGCCCCGATGATGTTACATCATCGGGGCACCTTAAAAACTAAAAACCATGGCGAGTCTTTAGCTTTAAGAAAGAGCTTTATTCTTCATTTTTTTTATCCATTTTCTCTTTTATAATATCTCCTAATGTTGTTTTTTCAATACTTTCATTGATTTTCTTAATATTGTCTTTCACTTCTTCTTTTTCCTTTGCTTTTTCTTCTTTGTATGTACGGGTGTGCGATACAATTATTTTTTTCGCATCTTTATCAAATTCTATCACTTTGAAATTGAGTATTTCATCTACTTCGGCTATTTTACCATCTTCTTTTACAATTTGACGAAGCGGGGCGATGCCTTCTACTCCATAAGTTAAGCTAACAATGGCTTTTTTATCGTCTTTTGAAGTAATGGTGCCTTTGTGCTCGCTTCCTGTTGTAAATAC
>DAHXOV010000163.1 GCA_027364695.1 bacterium | reverse complement strand
CACCTCTTCTTAGCCCTGTATCTCTGCGAATCAGCCCATCAAATCCACCTTCCTCTCCCATATTAATTAAAATAGGCGCCAATAAATTACTAAATGCATAGGAAGCAGACCGCGCTACCCGAGACGGTATGTTAGGAACACAATAATGAATCACGCTGTGTTTTTTAAATACTGGCTTTGAATGATCGGTGGGTTGTGAGGTTTCAAATATGCCCCCTTGATCTATGCTGACATCAATAATCACAGATCCAGCTTTCATCTCAGATACCATTCTTTCAGTAACAATAATAGGGGTCCTTGCAGCTGTAGCTCGCATGGCACCAATAGCTACGTCAGCGGTCTTCAAATGTTTTTCTAATACACGAGGTACAATGATAGAAGTAAAAATTCTACTGCCTAAAGAGGACTGCAATCGTCTTAATCTGTAAATAGAGTTATCAAATACTTTTACAGTAGCACCCAATCCTAATGCTGCGCGAGCTGCAAATTCTCCTACCGTTCCAGCGCCTATAATCACTACTTCTGTGGGAGTAATACCCGTAATGCCGCCTAATAAAAATCCTGGACCTCCGTTGATATTGCTCAATAATTCTGCAGCAATCAAAATACTGGTGCTTCCTGCTATTTCTCCCATAGACCGAATAAATGGAAATATATTTTCTCCATCTGTTACAAGCTCATAAGCGATACAATTCAATTTTTTTGAGATAATTTTTTTAAGAAAATCTTTTGGCTGCACACTGAGTTGAAGGGCAGAAAATAAAATTTGTTTGGGCTTCATCCAATCTAGTTCCTCCATTGTAGGTGGGGCAATTTTTAATACAATGAGTGATTTTTCATACATTTCTTTAGCAGAATCTACAATCTCTGCTCCTGCTTCACTATAATCATGATCATCAAAATTAGCGGCTCGTCCCGCATCTTTTTCTATGATTATTCTATGTCCATTATTTACAAGCAGCGCTACAGCATCAGGTACCAATGCTATTCTGTTTTCTTGAAATGCAATTTCTTTTGGAATACCTATCACTAAATGATTGTTCTTTGATTTTAACATCACTGCTTCTTCTTGTGGCATCAGTGCCCCTTGTGTAAGCGAGTATAAAACATCTTTTGACATAATTCCATTTTTATTCAGTTTAATGATAGCACATAGTGCAATGATTTCATATACAGGATTTAAAATTCAATGCCTCTGTATTTAGGAGCATTACAATCATCAATAGCTTTGCCTTTGGGGCGAAATATCAATCCTATCCTCAATTCAAATGTTCTGTTCCTCACCTTTACATTATATAGATCTTTTTTGTAGGCATGGTATAGAACATCAGGATTCCAGTGGTATTCTATAAATGGATGAAAGTACTTAAACCATACTATATCCCACTCATAACCCAAAGCAATATCACCACTCCACCATATCTTTGGAAAAGAACTACTAATGGGCGTATAAACACTAATGGATTGAGACAAAAGATATTCTAAGCGCACTCCAAACATCCAATAGTATGTCCCCCAATTATTTTTCATAAAAAACCACTTCAAATAATTGTTCCACTGGATATAAGTGTACTTGTTAGGATAAAACTGATTGCTTGCATAGCCCCAAAACCAATCTAAGATTTGTCTTTCTTTAGCTCCTTTATGAGTGTATTCAATCTCTGTTTGCCATCTGATTTTATCAAATGGTAAAAATTCTGCAAATATACCCGCTCCCCATGAAAAATACTCTCTTGAATAATGTGTAGGTGGATAGTAATATTGAAATACGGGATTAAAAAAATTCTTTAATGATTCATTTTTATTGTTGTATTTATGCATGGAATAGTTAGCCGCTGCAAATACGCCGGCGCCTCTAAAAAATTGCGGATAGTAATAAGCGCTTTTTCTTTGGGCAAACAAAGTATAAGTAAATAAAATAATTAGAAAGAACAGAATAAAGTAATTTTTTTTCATTGTATTTAAATCGTTTCTACTTGAGATGCTATTTTTTTAATAAGCCCTTGTAATACTTTTCCTGATCCTACTTCTATGAATTTTGTAGCCCCATCTTCTACCATTTTTTGCACCGATTGTGTCCATTTTACAGGTGCTGTGAGTTGTGCAATAAGGTTATTTTTTATTTTATCAGGATTGATTTCAGGTAATGCTGTATAGTTTTGATAAATAGAGCATACGGTAGGATTAAATTTTGTTTGATGAATAGCTTGCTCTAATTCTTTTTTTGCCGGTTCCATCAGCGGAGAATGAAAGGCTCCTCCTACTTGCAAAACAAGTGCTCTTTTTGCACCGGCAGCTTTGAGTTTTTCACAGGCTATTTGAATGCCTTTTATACTACCTGATATAACCAACTGTCCAGGGCAGTTATAATTAGCTGGTACTACTACTTCTCCCACTTCGTTTTGAACGATATTACAAATCTCTTCTGCTTTATCATCTTTCAAGCCAAGCACGGCTGCCATAGTGGATGGATTTATTTCACATGCCTTTTGCATAGCCAAAGCACGGGCATAAACCAATTTCAAGCCATCTTCAAAAGACAATGTTTTGTTAGCAACAAGGGCAGAAAATTCTCCTAAAGAATGACCCGCTACCATGTCGGGGCGAAAATTATCTGTAACGATTGCTTGTATAACAGAGTGTAAAAATACTGCGGGCTGCGTTATTTTGGTTTGTTTAAGTTCTTCATCCTTGCCGTGAAACATAATATCGCTTATTCTGTAAGCCAAAATATCATTTGCTGATTCAAAATATTCTCTTGCTTTGGTATTACTTTCGTATAAATCTTTTCCCATACCTGAAAACTGCGCGCCTTGCCCTGGAAATACGTAAGCAATTTTAGACATAGCTAAAAATTTCCGCTAAATATAGTAAATATTTGTTATACCCCTTAAAGTAAAAATTCTTTACATTTAGCAAGGCTGTATTACTATGCAAAAAAAAATACTTTTTTTGATATTACTGACATTTTCTTCTTTTCTATTAATTTCTCAAGAAGTAAAGGATACTATTAATATCCCTGAGGAACAACAACTATATGAAAAATCTCTGAAACAGCTTGATTCTTTGCAATACGACAAAGCCGAAGCACTCCTGATAGAAGCAGTAAAAAAAAATAAAAAATATGTGCCAGCTTTGATGAAATTAGGATATATCTACCTAAAGAAAAATAATTTAAAGATGAGTGAAAAATATTTTAAAACGGCTTTGAAATATGACATATCTCAATGGGAAGCTTTAAAGTATTTGGGGAAAATATATTATGAAAATAAAAAATATACTGAAAGTAAAAAATTACTAGACAGCGCCTATCATTATGAATCACAAGATCCTGAACTGTTATTTTACAAAGCCCAGCTGATGGTAGCAGGCAAGGCGTACAAAGAAGCGCTACAGCCGCTCAATGAAGCATTAGATATTCTACCAAATTATATTGAGGCATTGATCCTCAGAGCAGAAATTTCATATCATATCAAACAATTTAATGAATGTATTAAATCTATTACAGATGCCATAGATAAAATGCCTGCTGATAAAAAGGAATACAGTGCCTATAAACTCAGGGCTAAGGCATATTTTGAAATAGATCAATTCAAAAAAAGCATCAATGATTTTAATATATATATGGAAGCCAATCCGCAAGATGAAGAAGCCCTGATATTAAGAGCCTCTGCTAAAATAAATACCAGTGATTTTATATCAGCAATTACCGACTTAGATGAAGCGATTAAAATAAATCCCAACAATCCGGTAAGTTACAATTACAGAGGTGCAGCCAAAGGAGGACTGAATAAGTTCAAAGAGGCATTAGAGGATTTGGATTATGCTATCAAATTAAAATTTGATTATGCTTCTGCTTATATCAATAGAGCCGCAGTAAAATATGCCATTAAAGATAGAAGAGGCGCTTGTAAAGACCTTGAAAAAGCGGATGCCTTAGGCGACCAAATGGCTTACCGGCTCATTCAGGATTATTGTAAAGGAATGCAATAATAAATAAGTACCAGCAAGCTCTTCTTTATTTTTCCTTGTATTGTCAAATGGTTTTTGTTCTTTATTTTTGTCAAAAAAAATGTTTAGCCCTGTTAAGTCATTTTTATTTTTGCTTGCTTGTTTGATTTTATTGGCGATATTCTTATATTGGCAAGATGGGCAAACAATTGTGATATATAAAAAAATGTCTATTCATTTTTTTGACGTAAAGAAATGGCTGGTGTCTGATCTTTTACCAAAAACAGATTCTGTAAAAAATATCATTGAAAAAACCAAAGAAATAGAAGAAAAAATCAATGAGATAAACAAAGAAGACGCAATTACAAACCACATAGATACGTTAAAAATAGCAAGTATTATTAAACCCCTACAAATAGGTGAAAACTTTGTATCAAAAATAGAATATCCAAATAATAATTTGTTGGTATTAAAATCGTTTTTTGATGCTTTGATGAATGCAAGAAATAAAAGCACTCATATTTTGTATTATGGCGATTCGCAAATAGAAGAAGACAGATTTTCAGGTTTTTTGAGAGAGCAATTACAAAAACATTATGGAGGCAGTGGTTGTGGGCTTCTTTCTTTTATGCCTGTAACACAATGGATATATCCTAAAATAAATTATTCTGATACATGGATAAAATGGTCTTGTTATGCAAGCAGTCCAAAAAAATCTCAAATATATGGACCAATGGCTCAAAGCTTTGTTTTTGATGCATCAAAAGGGAATGGTAAAATCAGCATTAAGTGTAATAATAAGGGTGAATATGCCTGCTTGTTTAATAGAATCAAGTTGTTTTATGGCTACGCATCAGAACCGATATTGGTACATTATTTTAATGAAAAAGAAAAAATATTATCCGATACATTAAATCATGGAGGAAAAATAGCTGTCAAAGAATTTGCAGTAGAAAAAACAGAAGCCATAACGTTTTATTTTGAAGGATTTGAAAGCCCTGTATTTTATGGTATTTCATTAGAAAGTTATGACAAGGGTGTGTATGTAGATAACATCTCATTGCGTGGGTCATCGGGCACATTTTTTCACCTTCTATCAAAAGAAGTATTAATAAAATTTTTTGAACAGCAAAATGTTAGCTTAATTATACTACAATTTGGTGGAAATGCAATGCCGATGATTAGCAGTGAAGAAAAAGCGTTCCAATACGCTCAGTATATTGACTTTCAATTAAAAACTTTAAAAAGAGTTCATCCATGGACGTCCATATTGTTTGTAGGACCATCGGATATGAGTGTAAATGAAAATGGAGAAATGGTAACACATCCTTATTTAGAATCAGTGAATGAACAGCTAAAGAGCGTGGTATTAAAAAACAAGGCGGCTTATTTTGATATGTATCGTGCTATGGGTGGAAAAAATTCTATGACAATATGGGTAAAGGAAAATTTAGCAGCAAAAGATTATGTGCATTTTAGCCCTGTGGGAGCAAGAAAAATAGCGGCTTTGATTTATTACTCTTTGATGAAGGATTTTAGTGAGTATGAGAAAACACAAAAAGGTATTTAATACCACCTCATCATTAGACTTAATTTACATTTAAAAGCCAAGAAGATTTTTGTGGTTTTTGAGGCGATCTATTTACGTTAATAATTTTTCTAACAAGGGAATGAATTCTTTATATATTACATTGTAATGCAATTGTCCTTTTTTTGCAACGGACACATACCCTGTTTGTTCGCTCACAGAAATGGCTATTGCATCTGTTTGTTCTGTTATACCG
>DAHXOV010000054.1 GCA_027364695.1 bacterium | reverse complement strand
ATTGATGTACGGACTGTATTTAGGATCTTTGGCAAGCCGTTCTAATTGCATTTCAATCACATGTTTATCCCCTACCATGATGGTGTTTATTTTAGATGGAAGAAAATACTTTTTTATTTGAGCGTTTACCTCTTCTTTTGTGATTTTTTTAAGTATTTCATTTTGTTTAGCTGAAAAGTCCTTATCCAGCTTGTATCTGGTCATTGTAACTAATAAGTTGGCTTTTTGTGATGGTGACTCATATTTTAATGCTTCATAATTAAGCAAAGAATTTTTTGTGAATTCCAATTCTTTATCGCTAATACCGTTATCTACATAATTTTTGAATTCTTTTAATATCTCTGCTACCGATGCGATGGTGGCAGGTCTTTTTACAGAAGATGATAGAATAAAAGCCCCTTTATTTTTGTCTCCTGAAAATCCTGAGTAAATACCATAGGTATAGCCTTTATCCTCTCGTAAATTCAAATTAATACGACTATTAAAGTTGCCCCCAAACATGAAATTAGCTATCCTGCTTTTGTAATAATCGCCATAAGCATCATATTTCAATGATGTATAACCCATATTGATAACGCTGGATGGCGCGCCTGGTTTGTTGATTAAATAGACTTGCCCATCTTTTGGCTCTGATGGAACAGGAGGTGCAGTGATACTCACATTTTTATCTTTCCACTTATTGAGAAATTCCAGTTTTTGTTTTACTTCTTGTTCGGAAATGTCTCCTACTACAACTATTTTGGTAAGATGAGGTGAATAGTATTTTTCATAATAATTTTTTACGTCATTTAATGCGATATTATCTACTGTTTTCACTGAAGTAGAAAGTCCGAATATATTTTCTCCATACAATACATAATTAAATGCCTTGTTAGCCATTTGTCCTGCTTGTTTATCTTCTTGTTTAATGCTTTCTCTCCTTTGTTTCTTCTGTAATTTAAATTCATCTTCTTTGAAGGCAGGATTAAACAATTTTTCTTCAAGTATCTTTAAAGTCGCTTCCAAATTTTTATTAAGAGTAGTAATTGTAATGCTCGTAAATTGTTTGTCCGCGCTGAAAGAAATATCACTTCCGAGTTTGTCTAATTCTGCTTCTATTTGTTCTGTGGTATAATTTTTAGTGCTCTCGTTCATCATACCAGCAGTAAGCGCTGCTAAACCTATTTTTTTAGTATCATTATGAGCCAGTTCGCCGCCTTCTATTTCAATTTCTATGGTCACTTTTGGGGTTTCACCAAATTGTGTTCCTATGCATTCTATTCCATTTTGCAGTTTGAATTTATATGTATCAGGGACTTTGACGGTTTTAGGGGACACTGGCAGCGGTCTGACAGATCTGTCAAAATTATCAGGATTAGATTCATATTTTAGATGAGTATATTCTGGATTAGGAGGAAATTTTGCACCCGCATTGGGGTTAACACTTTTTACTGAATCCTTTGGGTTTATTATAGGATAAGTGTTTAATACAGCTGCTCCACTCCCTTTAATATACTTATTAAATACTTTGATAACATTATCTTTTGTTACTTTTTCATATTCATCTATTTCGTCGGAAATAGTGTATCCCTTTCCTAATAATCGTTCCCATTCAGAAATAGCAGATGATTTGCTGAATACACTTTCTAAGACATCGTATTCTTGAGAAATAAGTTTTTGTTTTGCTCTAACAAGGTTTTCATCTGTGATTCCTGTTTTTTCAAATTCATCTAATACTTCTTTTACTTGTTGGTCAAGTTCTTTGAATAGTTTTTCATAGTTCAGGTCTTCGGGTGAATAAGCCACTAAATAGACCTGAAACTCTCCTATTAATTCTTGTGATTGATGTGATACCCCTATTTGTACTGCTTTTTCTGTTTTCACAAACTTTTGATAAAAGATAGAATTTTTTCCCCCACCCATCATCTCTGCTAATATATTAAGGGCTGCTTCATCCTTATGATATTGAGGAACCGTAGGATACACCCTTAAATTAAGTGGAAAATATACTCTGTCATTATATGCGCCATATTTATCTTCAGGTAGTACTGGATTTTTAGCTTTGAGTTTCTTTACTTCAGGACATGGTTTTAATGTGCCAAAATATTTTTCAATCCATTTTAATGTTGTTTGCTTATCAAAGTCGCCCGATACAGTAAGAATTGCATTGTTAGGACCATACCATCGTAAAAAGAAATTCTTTACATTTTCTAACGTAGCCGCATTGAGTTCATCTACATAGCCAATGGTAGGCCACGAATAAGGATGTCCATAGGGATATAGTATCTTATATATTTCTTCCATATAACCAATAGCGTATGGTTGATTTTCAAAATTTTGCGACTTTTCATTTTTCACAGCATCTCTTTGATTTTCAAATTTGCGAGCATACAATGAATCCAACAAAAAGCCCATTCTATCTGCTTCTAACCACAATGCTAACTCTAAATAATTAGAGGGCACCGTTTCAAAATACACGGTTCTATCTCTTGTGGTAAAACCATTCATCGTTCCGCCTGCACTTTGTACAATCTTAAAATGTTCTTCATCTGCCACATGCTTTGAGCCTTGAAACATCATGTGTTCAAAAAAGTGTGCAAAACCACTCCGGCCTAAATCTTCTCTATTAGAACCTACTTTATAGGTAACCATCACATTCGCTATTGGATCTGAATGATCTTCGTGCAACAAAAGAGTTAGTCCATTCGGTAATTTATATTTTTCATACGGAATAACTACTTTGCCTGGCTGTGCTTCTACTTTCTCAATCAACTGTGCCTGCTGTGCATTGGTTGTGTATACAGATGCCACAACCGACAATAAGAGTATTCTTTTTTTCATACAATAATTTTGGGCAAATAAATGAAATAAATTGTTTATTCACTAAATTATTAACATATTTTTTTAATCTTCATGATACTACAAGACGCTATCATCTTTATTTAATTTGATGTACAGCGCCCTTAAAAAATTTCCACAGAAAAAATATTTTGACATCTGCTTTTTTATTCATTAAATTTGTTGCTTAATATGAAAACCAAACTTTTAAGTTTATTATTATGCATTTCCTCCGTTTTTTATGCTCAACTAAATATCAATGGCACTCCACCAAAAGTAAGCATGAGCGTTGGAAACATGAGCTTCTGGGGAGAGATAGGAGATGTTAATTATCAACCCCCCCTCACTTCACGGTATGGCTTTGAAATTGTTTTTTCGCATCAACTTACTAATTATCTGCAACTCAACTTTAATTTCTTATACGGACAATTAGGCGCCAACGAAAATACTTATCAAAGACACGAGAACTTTCAGTCAGAAATAAGATATGGAGGATTTAATCTGTTGTATGATTTTGGTAACTTTATTCCCAAGGAATATAAAATAAGACCATTTGTCTCCCTAGGTGCAGGAGGATTTGAATTTTTAAGTAAAAAAGATTTATTTGATAAAAATGGCAATAGATATTATTACTGGAACGACGGCTCTGTTAGAAATTTACCCGAAAATGATCCAAAAGCATCACAAGCAATACGTCTAACCAGAGACTATTATTATGAAACAGACATTCGGGAAAGTAACTTAGATGGCTATGGTAAATATCCCGAACGAGCATGGGCTATTCCAGCAGGCGCAGGTGTCATCATGAAAATAACAAATCATTTTAACTTTAAAATCGGCAGCACTTATTATTTCACAACAACTGATTATATTGATGGTATCGCAAAAGAAGGAACTGGCCTTAGAAAAGGAAACAACAAAAAAGATAACTGGGTATTTTCTTATGCAAGCATCCAATACGACTTATTCATACCTAAAAAGAAAGCAAAAGAAGCTGGATTTGACACCTTGCCCAGTACTTACTTTGATAATGTCAATTGGGTAGCAATAGACAGCGCAGATACAGATGAAGATGGTGTGAAAGATTGGTATGACAAATGTCAAGGTACACCAAAAACAGCCAAAATTTCCAAAGATGGATGCCCAGAAGATACAGACGCAGATGGCGTGCCTAACTATAAAGATGACGAAAACCCATCGCCCAAAGGATTTGAGGTAAACGCAAAAGGAGTGGCACTGACAGACGAATATTGGCAAAAATGGTACAATGAATACTTTGACTCAACAGGTGACTACCATATCAAAGAAGAATATATTGATAATGTAATGGCGCTAAAATCCAAAGAAATAAAAGACATCAATAAAAAAATATATACTGTTGAACTGGCTCGCTACAAAGATGGCGTGCCTTCAGATGAAATTGCTTACTTAATGAGTATAGGAGATGTCAAATCTATGACCTTAGATGACGGTACTACTA
>DAHXOV010000134.1 GCA_027364695.1 bacterium | reverse complement strand
CCTTACTGTTGCTACAACACGACCTGAAACAATGATGGCAGATGTGGCAGTGTGCATACATCCAGATGATGAAAGATATAAACATTTGATAGGCAAAAAAGTAATTGTACCCATAGTAAATAGAGCAGTGCCTGTGATTGCCGATTCATACATAGATCCTACCTTTGGAACAGGCGTATTGAAAGTAACACCTGCACATGATATAGCTGATTATGAATTGGGGTTAAAACACCAGTTACCCATCATTATAGGACTTACAACCGATGGAAAAATTAGTAAAGACATTATCACTTCGTCTCAGGAAAAAGGAGCTGAAGTATATGTAGGGATGGATAGGTTTGTGTGTAGAAAAGAAATTATTAAAGATTTACAGGAAAAAGGATTAGTTGAGAAAATTGAAGTTATTAAAAATAAGCTAGGGCAAAGTGAAAGAACAGATGCTGTAGTAGAGCCCTATTTGAGTTTTCAATGGTTTGTAAAAATGGAAGAACTGAGTAAAGCAGCATTAGAAGTGGTTTTGAACGGCGAAGTCAAATTGATACCGGATAAATTTGTCAATACATACAAACACTGGATGGAAAATGTGAAAGACTGGTGCATCAGTAGGCAGTTGTGGTGGGGGCATCGCATCCCTGCCTGGTACAATGAAAAAGACGAAATGGTAGTCTGTAAAACATACGAGGAAGCCATTCTATTATTTGAAAGTAAAGGACTTTCTGGTCAAAATGTGCGTCAGGATGAGGATGTATTAGATACATGGTTTTCTTCCTGGTTATGGCCTATTGTGGTATTTGACCCAAAAGTCATAGGCAATCCTGATAAAGAACAATACAATGAAGATTTTAAATACTATTATCCTACCAACGATTTGGTAACAGCTCCTGAAATTTTATTTTTTTGGGTAGCAAGGATGACCATTGCAGGATACTTGTGGGGTGGAGGAAAGCCCTTTACTAATGTATATTTGACAGGGACAGTGAGGGATAAACTTGGAAGAAAAATGAGTAAGAGTTTAGGCAATAGCCCAGATCCTTTGGACTTGATTCAAAAATATGGCGCTGACGCAGTAAGAGTGGGGATGTTATTTAGCTCGCCAGCGGGAAATGATTTGCTTTTTGAAGAAGAATATTGTGTGCAGGGAAGAAACTTTGCAAATAAAATTTGGAACGCTTTTAGATTGATTCATCAACTGTCTCAAAGGTCAGATCCTTCCATTGAACTCACCGACTATCAAAAAAAAGCCGTGCTTTTGTTTGAGAATTATTTTTATAAACAATTAGAATACCTTAATGATTGTTTTGATAAATTTCGTTTGAGTGAGGCGTTGATGACCACTTATAAATTAGCATGGGATGATTTGTGTTCATGGTACTTAGAAGCGATTAAACCGAATGAACAAAGTGAAAAAGTAAGTGCTGAATTGATTGACAAAACTATCCAACTATTTCAAAATATTTTAAAAATACTACATCCATGGATGCCTTTTCTTACAGAAGAAATATGGCATCATATAGATGGTGAAAAGGAGAGTGAAGATATCATTGTGGCTGAATGGACAAAACCTATCGCATACAATGAGAATATAATCGGAGAATATGAGCATTTAAAAAATATTGTAACTCAAATCAGAGAGATAAGAAACAGAATGCAAATATCACCCAAAGAAAAATTGGATTGGAACGAAAACAGCTATCAACTTTTTGATAGTTGGATTGAAAAATTATGCAACCTGAATAAAAAGAAAATCAGTGATGACAAAACGGGTAAACTGATAGTAAATGCTCAGAGAAATATTTATGTGCATCTTCCTGAAAAACTGAATGAAAAAAACAAAGAGGAAGAAATAAAAAGATTAAAACAGGCGCTGGATTATTTACATAGTTTTTTAGCATCGGTGAGAAATAAATTATCCAATGAAAAATTTATTCAGAATGCCAAACCAGAACTGGTGCAAAAAGAAAAGCAAAAAGAACAGGACACACTGAAGAAAATGAAAGATATACAAGATGAATTAGTAAAATTAGAGGCAAACAGGATTTTCTGAAAACAAAAATTTGAATTGCAAATACTTGATGAAACCATTATTATTGTGCCCTTAAAAATAAAAGTATGATAAATAAAGTAGTAAAAAATGCGGATGAAGCAATAAAAGACATTCAAGATGGATCTACTTTGATGGTAGGAGGGTTTGGTTTATGCGGTATTCCTGAAAATTTAATAGCAGCTTTGGTAAGAAAAGGCGTCAAACATTTAACTTGCATAAGTAATAATGCAGGAGTAGATGATTTTGGATTGGGCTTATTGCTTCAAACGAGACAAATAAAAAAGATGATTTCGTCTTATGTAGGTGAAAATGATGAGTTTGAAAGACAAATGCTCAGTGGAAAATTAGAAGTGGAACTTATCCCACAAGGCACATTAGCTACTCGTTCAT
>DAHXOV010000124.1 GCA_027364695.1 bacterium | reverse complement strand
GATGAAATCATTTATTATCAGCGAAAATTAAAATCACAAAAAGGATTAGTGAGTGTTTGTGAGTTTGAGGGATTTTGGACAAAAACAAAAGAAGGCAAAGAAATTTTTACGGGACCAAAAGTTGCTCATAAAAGTTCTCCGCTATTTCAGGTTTGTAAAATATGGGAAACAATAAATAATATCACTCTCAAAAATAAAAAAGGTGAAGAATACCCTATTCCGATTGAAAAGAAAAAAGAAATTTTTGATTATTTAGACACTAATGAAAAACTAACACAAGACAAACTGTTTAAAATTTTAGAATTAAAAAAAGAGGATGGCTGGTATAGCAATAAACACATTGCAAAGGGGCTGCAGGGCAATATTACTAAATCCGAATTGTTGAAATTTCTTGATAAGAACTCTCCACTATTATCATTTAATCTCAGCGTGGAAGACAAAGATGAAGAAGTTTATTTAATAGATAAAAAAACAGGTATAGTAATTGGCTCAAATACAAAAAAAATCCTTTCTCCTGAAATTGAAAAACAACCGCTTTATCAGTTGTGGCATACCATTTATTCTATTCAAGATGAAACGGAATGTGCAAATGCTTTGATTAAAAAATTTAGCTTTAAAAAAGAAGTTGCTGAAAAATTAGCGAAAATTGATTTTACAAAATTTGCTTTTGGTAACAAATCAGTAAAAGCAATGCGAAAAATTCTTCCCTATCTGATGGAAGGATTTGTTTATAGCGATGCTTGTGCATTAGCAGGATACAATCATTCCAATTCACAAACAAAAGATGAAAACTTAAAAAGAAAACTGCTTGATAAAATTCCCAATTTGCCAAAGAATAGTTTAAGGCAACCTGTTGTAGAAAAAATACTAAACCAGGTAATCAATCTTGTAAATACAATAATTGAAAAACACGGAAGACCGGATGAAATTAGAATTGAATTGGCAAGAGAATTAAAACAGAGTAAAGAAGAAAGGAATGAAACATTTAAAAATTTATCTGAAAGAGAAAAAGAAAACGAAACTATTACAAAGCGAATACAAGATGAATACGGTTTGAAAGCAAGGAGCAAAAATATTATAAAATGGAGATTATTTCACGAAATCTGTGATGAACAGACAAAAGTAAATGCTATCTGCCTATACTGTGGTAAATCGTTTGGAATAACAGATGCTTTAAAGGGTAATAGTGTTGATGTGGAACACATTATTCCTAAATCATTATTACCTGATGATTCACAAAGCAATAAAACACTTTCCCACCGATCCTGTAATGAAGCAAAGGGAAACAAAACAGCTTATGACTACATGGAAAGTAAAGGGGAAGAAGAATTTCAAAAGTACATAGATAGAGTCAATTATCTACACAAAAACAAAATTATTGGTAAAGCAAAAAGGGATAAACTTTTAATGCCTGAAAATAAAATACCAAAAGATTTTATTGACCGTCAACTTCGTGAAACCCAATACATAGCTAGAAAAGCAAAAGAAATATTGGAAGAAGTATGTTACAATGTTTGGAGTACAAGCGGAAATGTAACCGCACATTTACGCAGAATTTGGGGTTGGGACGATGTGCTGATGAATTTGCAAATGCCCAAATACAAAGAATTGGAATTAACTAAAAAAGAATTGAAATTAACTAAATTTGAAGAGTGGCAAACTAACGATGGACAACAGCATAAAAAGGAAGTTATAAAAGATTGGAGTAAAAGAGATGATCACCGACACCACGCTATTGATGCTCTTATCGTTGCATGTACAAAACAAGGGTTTATTCAACGGATAAATACTTTGAGTTCACAACACACTCGTGATGAAATGTTTGCAGAGGTGGAAAAACAAGGCAAAGAGTTTAAAGAGAAATTAAATTTACTTGACGAATATTTGTCACGTAAAAAACCTTTTAACACCAAAGAAATAGAAGAAAAAACATCCGAAATATTAGTATCATTTAAAGCAGGAAAAAAAGTCGCAACGCCAGGAAAAAGGAAAATAAAAAAAGATGGTAAAAAGATAGTAGTACAAGAAGGTATTATCATTCCAAGAGGCCCACTAAGCGAAGAACATGTGTACGGAAAAATCAAAACACTGGATAAAGAAAAAACAATTAAATACCTATTTGAAAATCCACATTTGATTTTTAAATCGTATATCAAAAACCTTGTATTAGAAAGGTTGAATAAGGTTGAAAATGATGCAAAAAAAGCATTTAAATCTTTGAAAAAAGATCCTATTTATTTAGATAAAGAAAAAACAAAGGTTTTACAATATGCCACTTGCATTAAGGAAGAAGTGGTGTTAAAATATCCCATTGAATCTATCGAAGTAAAAGATGTAAATTTTATCATTGATGCAAAAGTAAAAGAACTTGTAAAAGCACGACTCGAAAAGCATAATAACAAAGCAAAAGAAGCATTTAAAGAAACGCTTTGGTTTAATGAAGAAAAAAAGATTCCAATCAAAACAGTAAGAATGTTAACTAGAGCATCTGCTGTTGAAGCCGTTAAAAAAGATGAGAATGGAAAAGAAATTGGTTTTGTAAAGCCCGGCAACAACCATCATATTGCAATTTATCAAGACAAAGAAGGGAAAAAACAAGAACACATTTGTACTTTTTGGCATGCCGTCAATCGTAAAAGATCCGGCCTACCTGTAATAATCACTGACCCCAAAAAAATATGTGCAGAAATACCAACAAAAGCTCAGCTATCCGATGAATTCTTACAAAAATTACCTAATGAAGATTGGACATTCATAGAAAGCTTTCAACAAAATGAAATGCTCCTTCTCGGATTAAAAAAAGATGAAATAGAAGAAGCACTAAAAACAAATAATAAAAAACGACTCAGCGATTATCTGTACCGTGTTCAAAAGATATCAAGCGAATATTATGTCTTCAGGCATCACATAGAGACAAAAATAAACTCATCAAAAGAAGCAAAAGAAGTAAAAAAATTTATTGAAATTCAAAGTATTAATACGTTTTTCACATAACATCCAATAAAAGTAAAAATAAACGTTTTAGGTGAATTATCTATAGTAAATTGGCTTCATTCAGAAAACTAACCCAATGATAAAACAAATTTTATATTTTGGCAATCCATGTAGTATCAAAAAAGAAAATCAACAACTCATTATTACCATTAAGAGAAACGATAAAGAAGAAGTCATCTCTCGTCCCATAGAAGATATTGGAGTAGTAATATTAGATCACCCACAAATCAACCTAACTCACGGCGC
The DNA here is from genome assembly GCA_027364695.1 of bacterium. Lineage (GTDB taxonomy): Bacteria > Bacteroidota > Bacteroidia > B-17B0 > Aurantibacillaceae > BPGX01. Next base: position 1,409 of record DAHXOV010000124.1, on the reverse strand, counting down.
CATATCAGAACTCATGCAAAAAAATGTAGCCCTTATTTGCTGTAATAATCAATACATGCCCAACGGAATGATGCTTCCCTTCGATGCCTATCACACCCAAACCCAAAGGATGCACGCACAAATCAAAGCATCGCAAGCACTAAAAAGAAATTTATGGCAGCAAACAATCATTAGTAAAATTACTAACCAAGCCAAAGTATTAGAATACACACAGCATTCAAATCATCCTCTTTACAATTATGCTAAAAATGTAAAAAGTGGCGACACATCCAATAGAGAGGCGGCTGCAGCAAACTATTATTGGGCACACCTCTTCCCATCTATACCCAATTTTAACCGAGATTCAAATGGCCAGTACCCTAATAATTTACTCAATTATGGATACGCTATACTTCGATCTATAATGGCAAGATCTATCGTAGCTGCAGGGCTATTTCCATCTATAGGCGTTTATCACCACAATAAATACAACGCCTACTGCCTTGCAGATGATCTAATGGAACCTTACAGACCCTATGTAGATAAACTCATCCTCCAAATCATAAAAAAATATCCTGATAAAAAAGAACTGAATACAGAACTAAAAAAAGAATTATTGACTATACCACATTTAGATGTTACCATAGATAAAGAAAAAAGCGTACTAATGATCGCTTCTCAAAGAACAGCCTCTTCTCTCGCAAGATGCTTTACAGGAGAAACAAGAAAAATCCTTTATCCTAACAATGGAAATGTAGTATGATACAAGATCGACTCAACGAATACAGAATTATGTGGATAATCTGTTGCTTTGATTTGCCTGTTACAACAAAAAAAGAACAAAAAACAGCGAACGAATTTAGAAAATTTCTCATCAAAGATGGCTTTGCAATGATTCAATTCAGCATCTATGGAAGACACTGCCCAAGCAAAGAAAGTGCCGAAATGCACACCCATCGTGTACAAAAAAATATTCATGAAAAAGGCGCCATATTTGTTTTTAAAATTACTGATAAACAATTTGGAAATGCTATTTTTTATATCAATCATAAAAAAGAACCTCCACCCAAAACATGGCAACAACTAGAACTATTTTAAAAACCACCTAACGATTCAACTATAGAAATAAAAAAATCCCCCAAAAATGGGGGATTTTTAATTTGCAAACAGCGTTTTTTAATCCTAAAAATCACCTGAAACCCTTGATATATGCATATTATACAGCTTTCAGCTGTTGCAAATATATCAAAGTACCTTTTTGAAATCAACTCACAACGATGCGTACAGTTGGGCTTTTTGGTCAGAAGCTGTTGCAAATATATCAAAGTACCTTTTTGAAATCAACTCACAACAATATTCTCTGTATATCAGGTGTGTTTTTCGCTGTTGCAACTATATCAAAGTACCTTTTTGAAATCAACTCACAACTA
>DAHXOV010000119.1 GCA_027364695.1 bacterium | reverse complement strand
GAATAGGTGTATCTTTTACTTTATGAAATTGTACTTCTTTAATAATAGTAGAATGTGTTTTTCCATCGGCTTCTACTTGTACTAAATAAGTATCGGGAGTGTAGATAATCTTTCTTAGATCTCTTTCATCTGCTTGAATTTGAATATTGATATTATTACCGTAGAGATTACCGGGAACAAATCCTTTTTTTCTGAGCTGGTTCAATTCTCCTTTTGTTTTTGTATTTTTCATCTCTGCTTTTAAACGAATTGTTTTCATACTTTTTTAATTTTAAATTAAATGATAAAATTTGAACTGATAGATTCATAATTGTGAATACTGTTAATGACTTTTGCAAATAAATCTGCCACGCTCAATACTTTTATTTTGTCAGATTGTTTTTTTGATGGGATTGTATCTGTAATGATGAGTTCTGTTATTCTGGAATTTTCTATGTTTTCAAACGCATTACCTGATAATAATCCGTGTGTAGCCATTGCTCTCACACTTTTAGCGCCCTTTTCTATCATCATATCAGCGGCTTTACACAAGGTGTTAGCAGTATCTACAAGGTCGTCAATGAGTATTACATTTTTTCCATCAATCTCTCCAATAGCTGTGATATTATCTACTGCATTGGCTTTTGTTCTTTGTTTATAACAGATAATGAGGTCTGCTTTCAGATGTTTAGCATAAGCATTTGCTCTTTTGGAGGCACCCATATCAGGCGCTGCAATTGCCAAGGTTGGTAAGTTCAAATTTTGTATATATGGTAAAAATATAGTAGAAGCATATAAATGATCTACAGGTACATCAAAAAAACCTTGTATTTGGTCTGCATGTAAATCCATCGTAACTACTCTGTGTGCTCCTGCGGTAGCCATCATATCGGCTACGAGTTTGGCGCCAATAGCTACTCTTGGCTGGTCTTTTCTATCTTGGCGAGCGTATCCAAAATAAGGTACAACCGCAATAATATAATGTGCAGAAGCTCTTTTAGCAGCATCTATCATGAGCAATAATTCCATTAAATTATCTGCCGATGGCATCGTGGATTGGATGATAAATACATTTTGCCCTCTGATACTTTCTTCATAAGATACCTGTATTTCTCCATCGCTGAATTTGTATCTATTCATCTGTCCTAATGATCTTTCAAATGCCTCTGCTATTCTTTCAGAAAGCTCAATAGACGCTGTGCCACTAAATATTTTAATATCTGTTTTCATTTTTTGAGAGCCGCAAATATACAAGGCTTTTTAATCTTATCCAAAAATAAATTTTTGGATAAATCATAACAAATAGTTACCTCATATAACTTCTGTTAAAGTTACCCCCTAATGCTTTTCCATAACCAGGACTGGTATTAAATCGCAACATGACTTCCATACCACCTTTTGTTCGTGTAACTGGCGTCAGGTCAGATAAATTTAAATCATAGGCAATGCCTAAACCCCATTGATCAAACTGAAATAACAAAGTGGGAATGACCGCATCTTTTAATCTGTAATAAGCTCCTAAAGAGAGAGAAATAGCCTTCTTTGCCCCTGTATAAACACTTTGATCTCTGATAATATATTTAACCATAAACCCAGATGTAATTTCTTTAGATGGACCTTGTTGAATATAAATAATGCTAGGCACTAAAGCAATACCTGCAGATTTGATCCCAAAATCTCCATTAAAATATCCAATATATCTTGTGTAAAGCTTATCTCCTGTATTAAAAAAAGAGTATTTAGGGCTTGTAAAGTGGTATGCAGCAACACCAATATCAAACTTTGCACCGTCTTCAGCACTGATGTATCTTTCGCTTCGGGCATAATGGTAATTGACACCTGCGCCCATATCAAACCTTGCTATGCCTGATAATGTTACATTTTCACCGGGTAAACCAGGGTTGTATTTAAATCCATCAAATTGACTATCCCATGTAAAATTAGAGGAGTTAATACTTTTAATTGACATGCCAGACTGTATGCCCAAAGATAACTTGCTGTTATCTGCTACTTTCATTACATAGTTTACTCCTAAGGAAGGCATAAAACTTTTTATTAATCCGTTGCCTGCGTTGTCCTGAAATATATTTAAAGCGATACCAAAATGATTCGCTTTTAGTTTTAAGTGATTAATCGCTTGTTCAAAGGTTATTCCATAAGTCATATAAGATTTTGCAACAGAAGCCCACTGAGAACGGTAGTACCCGATAGCCCTTGTATCGTAGGAGACGGTAGCTAATGCAGGATTCAAGTACAAAGGCGCTTCTGTGTATTGAGAGAAATGAATGTCTTGAGCAAAAGCACTGTCTAACAAAATGGTACAGATAAATAATAAATATATTTTTTTCATAACTATTAAATTTGGATTATTTTAATAATGCAATATTCCCTTTTTGAATATATTGCTTGTCGTCGTATGTAGTACCTTCCAGTTTATAAACAAAGACACTTGTATTCAAAGGTTTTCCGTTGTATGTGCCATCCCATCCTATGTTTTTGTCAGAGGTTTCAAATACTAGTTCACCCCACCGATCAAAAATCTGCAGCGTGAAATTCTTCAAGCATCGCCCTCGTACATATAGCATATCATTTACACCATCGTTGTTAGGAGAAAATGCACTGGGTATAAACATTTCACCACAATCTGAATCAACTCTTACTAAAACAGTATCTGTGTATTTACAATTTTTACTATTGTATCCTGTAACAAAAAACATAGTAGTTTCTGTAAGACAAGGTGTAATAGTCGCACATCCACTGCAAATTAAACCATCAGGTCCTGTCCACGAATAATAAGATGCCTGAGTGCCATAAAGTTGTATGCATTCTCCAAATTTGATAGTGGTATCTTTTATACCTACTACATTTGGAGTGTCTACTACACGAATGTAATTAGGAGTCAGCAAACTATCTGCTCCCCAATTATTGGTTACTTTAATAAATACGGTATAATTTCCTGGAACTGGAAAGCAAAATTGTGGAAAATCACCTGATGCTGTATCAGGGCTAGCACCAGGGACTTGCCATTTAATGCTTTGTGGCTGACCACCTGAAGAAGTGTTCATTAAAACAAGGCATTGATTGGTACACAAAGTATCATTGGCAGGAATAGTGGTAAAAGAAGCTACGGGAGGGTTACAGTTGATAACAATTACAGTTACGGTGGAAGGGGCACTTACGCAAGTGGAAAGAGAAGAATAAGCTACTTGTACAGAATAAACTATAGTAGTTGTAGGGTTAGGTGTAGGTGGCATAAATGCTACTTGCTGAAAGTTAGGAGGCACTATGAAAGTGTTGGTATAAGTAGGAGGAGCAGACCAAGTATAATTATATGCAAACCCTGAGGGGGGGGTAGAAGTATTCACACTTAAAGTACCTGTAGTGCCACCACATATAGAATCGTTGTTTAATGGCGTAGTAAGTACAGCGGTAGCAGTGGGTACAGGCACTACTGTGAGGGTAATTATTTGTTGGTTTGATAAACAGCCATTTGCATCTCTCCCTATCACTGTGTAGGTAGTGGTAACTGTTGGATTGGCAGTAACCATACTGCCTGTACTACTACTTAATGTAAAAGCAGGGCTCCATGTGTAGGTATTTAATCCTGTAGCAGTGTATGTAATAGAAAAGCCTTGACATATAACAGTGTTAGTGGGAGTAACAGTAAAAGGAGGTGGTG
>DAHXOV010000112.1 GCA_027364695.1 bacterium | reverse complement strand
CGCTAAATGTCTGGCTCTTTTGATGGCTTGAGAAAGTCGCTTTTGATATTTAAGAGATGTACCGGTAATTCTGCGAGGGAGGATTTTACCTTGTTCATTAATGAATTTCAAGAGAAAATCAGGGTCTTTGTAATCAATGTATTTAATATTATTTTTGGTAAACCAACAATACTTTTTCTTTTTTTCCTTTACTTCTATATCTAAGGGGTTCAAGTATCTGATTTCTGAGTCTGTACTCATAAATGTTTGTTTTTAAGTTAATGATATTGATAGTGTTTTATTCAACACCTTCTTCTTTTATTTTTTTAGTGGAAGTAGTTCTTTTCTTTTTTGAAGAAGGCAGAGAGGATGAAGATTTGAATTTAGATTTTCTTTTTTCTGCATATTCAATGGCGTGTTTCTCCATTTTTACTACAAGATAACGCAATACTTTTTCATCTCTTTGAAAACTGATTTCTAATTCTCTTGTTGTGCTGTGGCTGTCAGTACTGAACTCTATAAGGAAATAAAATCCAGTGGTCTTTTTTTGGATTGGATAAGCAAGTTTTCTCAGTCCCCATATTTCTTCATGAAGGACTTTTGCCTTTTTTTGTTTAATCAGTTGAGTGAATTTTTTAGCGGCCTCCTTTGCCTGTTCATCAGACAAAACGGGAGTTAAAATGAAGACCGTTTCATAGCGTTTTTCCATAATTTTAATTTAAGGGGGGCAAATATATTAAAAATATTTCTTTGAAACAAAATTTTTCTTTTTTTTCTTCTGCTTATAAATACATTGCTTTACCTGTAAATACTGTGTTTAGCAAGCCTGTTAGCGGTTTGCACGCAGCGCTGATGAGGACTTGTTTAATAGGGCGTTTTTTATGTCAAAATGAATGGTTTATTTGCTGTTGGGTTTCACAAGTTTATTCAATAAAAGTCTGTTTGCTTTGTATGGTAGAGCGTGCAAGTATATTTTAGTCAGAAATTTTGGTGATATTGAATGAGCCCTGGTAGTGGGTTTTTGACGATACTTTGTAATAAGAATTGATAATGTTGCGCTATTTGGTGGAGTTCATCTTGTAGGGCAAATGCGACACTGCCGACAAAATGCAGATGATATTTTTCTGTTACAATTGGTAATAATTGTATTTCAAAATACTTTTTAAGAGAGCTCGTAATAAGTTCTTTGACAAAGGGGTCGCTTTTGTGATGAAGTATGAATGGGAAGATAGATGCTAAAAATCTGGATGGCATCGGGTTTTTATATGTTTTCTCTAAAATTATTTCGGGGGTATAGCCCGCTTTTTCAAATGTTATGATAAGATGAGAAGGCAATGTATTGTCGCAATAATGTTGAATGAAGGATTTACCAATGTTAGCGCCGCTGCCATAGTCTCCAAATAAATAGCCATAAGAAGTTGCGGTTTGTGTGATGGTAAGCCCATTATATACGCAGGCATTACTACCCGTGCCAAGTATCCCTACAATACCCTTGTTTTTTTGACAGGTAGATTTAGCAGCAGCGAGCATGTCATGCCAGATGTGTATTTCCTCTATTGGAAGAATATTTTTGATGGCGTGTTTAAGTTGAAGATTATTTTCTTTGTTACTGCATCCTGCGCCGTAGAAATAAACAGATTGTATAAGATAAAGGTATTTTTGAACAGGGGGCAAAACTTCTTTGAATAACAGATGTTCAATCTGTTTTTGATTTAAAAAATAAGGATTAATGCCTTGTGAGTCAAATTGTAAAAGTATATTTTCTTTCGTAATCAGTGCCCATGTGGTTTTTGTAGAGCCACTATCTGCTATAAGAAAAGAAGTCATAGGTATTTTTTTATCTAATCAGTGTTATTTTTCCAGAACGAGTATTTTTTTTGTCTGAGTTTTTCTCTGTGGTTTCAAGTTTATAGATATAAATGTCTTCGGGCAAAGGATTGCCTTTATACTTACCATCCCACTTGGCATTGGGGTTATTGGTAAAGAATACGATGTTGGTCCATTTGTCATAAATAGTGAGGCTGTAGTAAGAATATTCACAGGAAAGAATAGGTGTAAAGGTATCATTTTTTTCATCTTCATTGGGTGTAAATGTATTGGGAATAAGGATTTCACAGTTGCATGCTTTAAATTTTACCTCTATGGTATCTGTTTTTGTACCACAGTATTTATCAAATATTTTTACCCAGTAAGCGCCCTCGGCATCTATGGTTAATGTTTTTTGTTGAACGCCATTGTTCCATTGTATTTGTGATATACCATTGTGCCTGAGTACTATTTTTTTATTTTCATCGCTTATACAAAAGGTGTATTCTTTATGTTCAGGTGTAGTAGGATGAATAGACTTTACTTCAAACTTTTCTGTGGCAGTACAGCCTTTATTGGTGATATTAATGTAATAGGTGCCAGGGTGGTCTATTTTTAGTTGTTGAAGGTTTTCTTTTGTGTCAGGAAGATAGAATTTGTATTCAGGGTGCTGGAGTGGCATGTTGAGTGTTTTGCCAATACAGAGTATGGTGTCTTTTATATGAAAATGTGGCGGGGGGCTTTTTATGATGATAACAGAGTCAATCAGTTCTGATTTTTTTGTAGTGAGTTTTAATATGTATTTTCCTGGTTGATGAGCAATAAAGGTAGAGGGATGGTAAATAATGGAATAAGGCGTTATCCATTGTATGCTAACTGATTTGGATAGAAACTCGGTAGGAATAGATAATTTGATACTGTCTTTGTTGCATGCAAATATGGTATCAGGGAAAAAACTTATATTCTGAGCAGGAGATTTGATAAAAACAATGAGCAAGAATGAGTATATGCTATAGGTATATATTTTTCTCATTATAGTTCAATTAAAATTTTTACAATTGTTCCTGTCTGATGTTCAGATACCGCTGATTTATCTATTATTTCAACAGCTTGTTCTTTTCTGTAAAGTTGAGTATTAATATTTAATATTTCTGCAATGGTCTGTGTAGCGAGTGATTTGTGGTGTCTGGCTTTTTTTTCTCTGCCTTTAATAACCCCTATGCCATTGTCTTCAATAATGATTTCAAGGAAATTATTTTCTTTAAGGTTGAATGAAAGTTCTATTTGTCCTTTGTCTTTTCTGGGTAATATGCCGTGCAATATGGCATTTTCACG
>DAHXOV010000106.1 GCA_027364695.1 bacterium | reverse complement strand
AATCCCTGCACCTAAACATATCTTGATAGATAGAAAGGATGAAGGAGAAATGACCACAAAATTATTTGCCAAAGAGCAGTCCTATAAATCTATGCTCAACACACTGGGTTATTAGTTTTTATTCATGTTTTCAAAAATATTCATCATCTTTTTAACTGTCTTTATTGATCTATTGGGTTTTGGTATCATCATCCCTATTCTCCCCAATTATGCTATTAGCCTGGGCGCCAATACTTTTATTACAGGAGCCATTGCGGGCGCTTTTTCTTTGATGAACTTCATTATGACAAGCTATTTAGGCACATGGAGTGATAAAATTGGCAGACGACCTGTATTGTTATTTACAATACTTATGAATGCTTCCAGTTATTTATTATTGGCATTTTCAAACAGTTTATGGCTCATTTTAATGAGTAGGATTATTGCTGGTATTGGTTCTGCTAACATTTCCGTAGCGCAAGCATACATTTCAGACATCACCACACCCGAAGAAAGAGCAAGAAAAATGGGAGTGATAGGAATGGCTTTTGGTTTAGGATTCATACTCGGTCCTCCTATAGGTGGCTTTCTCAAAAGTATCAACGAACACCAAGGCATGATGTATGTGGGATTATTTACCTCTTTATTATGTTTTATCAACTTAGTTTTTGCCTTTTTTTTCCTAAAAGAATCTCATATTCATCTTAATAAAGAACTCTCTGTATCTCTTAAACCCATTCAAAACATCCAAAATTTTATATCCATACCTTCCATTAAAGAATATTTATGGTACGGATTTATTTTCATTTCAGCATTTAGCATATTTCAAGTACTATCCACTGTGTATTGGAAACAGCATTGTTTATTAAATGACAAAGAAATAGGATTATTCTTTGGATTTATTGGAATAATGGGCATCGTCTGGCAAGGTATAGGTTTAAAATTCCTATTGAAAAAATGGAGTGAGCACAGCATTATTATCTTCTCCTCTATAATCATGAGTATGGCTTTAATACTCCTCATTTTTCTAAATTACCAAAATACCATCCCACTGGCATACATCATTTTGTTTCTTATCTCTACCGGGCACGGACTTATATCTCCCTGCATTACTTCTTTATTATCCCAAAAAGTTTCACCACAACAATCCGGCTCCTTATTAGGTGTGTTCCAAAGTTTAAACTCTCTTGCAAGAACCATTGCGCCAGCTATCGGCGGCTTTTTATATGACCTGTCTTTTTATTATCCATTCTTATTTGCCTCTCTTGTGATGATAAGCGCTGCTTGGCTGATATTAAAAAGCAAATCAAAAAATAAATAATCAAAACCACTTATCATCTATAACTTCCATTCTTTAAATTTAACAGAAAAAAGAACGTAATTTTTTTGTACATTCAAAAAATTATTCTTATGTTTGTACTCAAAATTAAATTTATGAGAAAATTCTACCTAATTATCGCCGCTGGACTGAGTGCAGGCTTAATCTTCGCTCAAACAGGCAAAAAAGCCACTTTTACAAAAACGGCGCCCATAACTTCAAACAACACACAAGAGCAACCCATGAAAAGGTGTGGAACTCCAGCTCCACCAAAAGAATGGGAAGAACAGTTTCAAAAACTTATGGAACAATATGTCAAAGACCATCCTGAAATAATAGACGGAAAAGTATCTGCTACTTATGATATTCCTGTTGTGTTTCATGTGGTACATGGCGGACAGGCAGTGGGAACATACCCCAACATCGCTCAAGGACAAATTAATTCTCAAATCACAGTATTAAACCAAGATTTTTCTGGTACGGGCTTGGGTGTATCCACCTATCCTGCGAATGCTTTTGTTAATTATGCTGCCTCACTTCCCGCTGCTAATAAAGATGCAAATGGCAGAGTAAAAATTGCTAACACCAATATTTCATTCTGTTTAGCCACCAAGGACCCTAGCGGTAATACACTTGCAGAGCCAGGTATAGATAGAATTAATTATGTAAGTAAAGGGTGGAGCAATCCCGCTTCTTTTACAACTATTTCTTCATTTCAGTCTTTTATCGATGGAACTGTAAAGCCCCAAAGCATTTGGGACCCAACAAGGTACTTTAATATATGGCTAACGGATGAATCTGCTTCGGTTGGTTTATTGGGTTATGCCACTTTTCCTGCAGGTACAGGTTTAACTGGGATTTCAGGGTTTGGAACCGCTACTACCGATGGCGTGTGGATATGGACAAAAACATGTGGTTCTAATTCTATCTATCCAGGTGGAACATATGTAGCCCCCTACAACAAAGGCAGAACATTGGATCATGAAGTAGGACACTGGCTAGGACTCAGACACGTAAATGGAGATGGCACTTGTGCCACAGATTATTGCGCCGATACTCCTCCTGCTGATGTTCCAAGCTATGGAGCAATTACTTCAGCTTCATATCCTTATGGAGCAGGTA